>DATCVD010000850.1:0-2108 GCA_036567125.1 Pyrinomonadaceae bacterium
GGCGGCGGTAGCGGCGGCGGCAAGCAGCCGGAGCCGGATGAGTTCGAGCGCGCCCTGCGCGCGCAGGCCGAGCGCGACGCGCGCGTGTGGGCACACTGACGCGGGGAGGGAATTGAGCAGGCGATGTCAGCAGTGGCGGCAACAGGGCTGAAGGAGTCGCGCCCGTCGTTCTTCGTCGGCGGGAAGGAGCAGCCCACGCTCTTCGCCGGGCTGGCCCGCCTCCGTATCGAAGAGACGACCGCCGGCCTCTACCGCTGCGAGGCCAAGTTCGGCAACTGGGGCATCAAGGACGGCCGCACGGACTTCCTCCACTTCGACCGGCGGACGCTCGACTTCGGCAAGGACTTTCAAGTGAAACTGGCCGACAAGCTGCTCTTCGACGGCCGCATCATGGGCCTCGAAGCCGACTTCCCCGAGGCCGGCTCGCCGGAGATCACCGTGCTCGCCGAGGATCGCTTCCAAGACCTGCGGATGACGCGCCGCACGCGCACCTTCGAGGACGTGTCGGACGCGGACGTGTTCAACCAGATCGCCTCGGATCACGGCCTCTCGCCCGGCATCGACGCGCGCGGGCCGACCCACAAGGTGCTCGCGCAGGTCAACCAGAGCGACCTCGCCTTCCTGCGCGAGCGCGCCCGCTCGATAGACGCCGAGCTGTGGCTCGAAGGCAAGACGCTCAACGTCAGGACGCGTTCGGCGCGCGCCGCCCAGCCGCTCACGCTCAAGCGCGGGATGGAGCTGCGCGAGTTCAGGGTGCTGGCCGATCTCGCGCAGCAGCGCACGAGCGTCTCGGTCGGCGGCTGGGACGTGTCGGCGAAGAAAGCCCTGAAGCACGACGCCGAGGAGTCGGCCGTCTCAAGCGAGGTTGGGGGGGACGAGAGCGGCGTCTCGATCCTGCGCTCGAAGATCGGGGAGCGCAGGGAGTCGCTGGCGCACGCCGTCCCGTTTCAGGGTCAGGAGGCGCAGGCCGCGGCCGAGAGTTTCTTCCGCATGAGTGCGCGCCGGTTCCTCACGGGGCGCGGCGTGGCCGAGACGAGGCCGGAGCTGCGGGCCGGCGCGACCGTCGATCTCAAAGAGCTGGGGCCGCTCTTCAGCGGCAAGTATTACCTGACCGAGGTGCGCCACCTCTTCGACAACGCGAAGGGGACGCGCACGGAGTTCCGCGCCGAGCGGCCCGGCATCGGCCGCGGGTGAGGGGCGGGCAGCGGGGGGCGAGCGAAGTGCCGACACCCATCGAAGAGATTCTGAACGCGCGCGAGACGAGCGGCCTCGGCGGCCGCTGGTACGGGGTCTTCCCCGCGCTCGTCTCCGACAACGCCGACCCGGAAGGCTTCGGGCGCGTCAAGGTCACGCTGCCGTGGTCGCCCGACACCGGCGGCGGCCGCTACGAGGCTTGGGCGCGGCTCGCCACCCTGATGGGCGGCAACAACCGCGGCTCTTGGTTCGTGCCCGACGTGGGCGACGAGGTGCTCGTCGCCTTCGAGGGCGGCGACCCGCGGCGGCCCTACGTCGTCGGCGGCCTGTGGAACGGGGCCGACTCGCCGCCCGCTTCGATGGACAGGCAGAACACCAAGAAGGTCTTGCGCTCGCGCAACGGCGTGCAGGTGACGCTCGACGACGCCGACGGCCGCGAGCAGATGATCCTTGAGACGCCCGGCGGGCAGAGCATCACCTTGAAGGACGGCCCCGGCGCAATCGAGATCGTCGACGCGAACGGCAACTCGATCAAGCTCGAAACCTCCGGCATCACGATCACGGCCGCCGCGAAGGTGACGATCAACGCGGGCGCGACCGTCGAAGTCACGGCCGGGCTGGTCAACGTCTCGGCCGCGATGTCGAAGTTTAGCGGCGTCGTGCAGTGCGACACGCTCATCAGCAACATGGTCGTCAGCGCGGCCTACACGCCCGGCGCGGGCAACATCTGGTGACGCGCGCCGCCGGATTCGCGGAGATCACGGAGGCGGACTGACCTGACGGCTAATGATCAACGACTGACTGCTAATAGCTAACGGCTAACGGCTAAGAGCTAACCGATGAGAGACGAGGTGCAATGGACGAGTCCCGCCCCGCTGTGGCCCGCGGCCGCGGCGGCCGGCGGCACGGCGGCG
>DATCVD010000851.1:0-5614 GCA_036567125.1 Pyrinomonadaceae bacterium
GCCCCGCGCCCGGCCAGCACCCCAGCCCCTACGCGCAGCCCCGCCCCGTCGGCGCGCGGCCCACACCGAGGTGAAAGCCGTGAATAGTAAATCGTGAATCGTAAATAGAAACTGTGCCCAGCTTCTTCCGGTTCACGACTCAAGGTGAAAGCCACCCGGCCGCTATTCGTGATTGACGATTGACGATTGACGAGGTCTTGAGATGCCCACTTACGTTTTCAAAGGACGCAACCGGCTCGGCGAGGTGATGGTCGGCGAGCGCGTGGCCGACAACCGGGAGACCCTGCGCCAGATGCTCCGCCGCGAGCAGGTGCTCCTGACCTCGGTCAAGGAGAAGGGGCGCGAGGTGGCCGTGCCGAAGCTGGCGAAGCGCGGCAAGGTCAAGGCCAAAGAGCTGGCCGTCTTCACGCGCCAGTTCTCCGTGATGATCGACGCGGGCCTGCCCCTCGTCCAGTGCCTCGACATCCTCGCGCAGCAGCAGGAGAACAAGTTCTTCTCGCAGACGCTCTCGTCGGTGCGGCAGGACGTGGAGGAGGGCGCGACGCTCGCCGCCGCGATGGCCCGCCACCCGAAGGTCTTCGACCAGCTCTTCACCAACATGATCGACGCGGGCGAGACGGGCGGCATCCTCGACATCATCCTCCAGCGCCTCTCGACCTTCATCGAGAAGATCGTCAAGCTCCGGCGCGACGTGGTCTCGGCGCTCATCTACCCGGTGGCCGTCGTTTTGATCGCCGTCGTCGTCGTCTCGGCGATCATGGTCTTCGTCATCCCGCAGTTCCAGTCGATCTTCACGAACATGCTGGGCAAGAGCGAGAAGCTGCCGCTGCCGACCGAGATCGTCATCACGATCAGCGACTTCATCGCCGGCTGGGGCGGCCTGACCGTCCTCGTCGGCGTCGTCGCGGCGGCCGTCGGCGTGCGCGCCTACTACAAGACGCCGGGCGGCCGCAACTTCCTCGACGGCCTCATGCTCAAGCTCCCGATCATCGGGCAGGTCTTGCGCAAGATCGCCATCGCGCGCTTCACGCGCACGCTCTCGACGCTGCTCTCGTCGGGCGTGCCGATCCTCCAGTCCTTGGAGATCACGGCGAAGACGGCCGGCAACGTCCGCGTCGAGGCGGCGATCATGAAGATTCGCTCGGGCGTGGAGCGCGGCGAGAACTTCGTCGACCCGCTCAAGGCCACCGACATGTTCCCCAACATGGTCGCGCAGATGATCGGCATCGGCGAGCAGACCGGCCAGCTCGACACGATGCTCGGCAAGATCGCCGACTTCTACGAGCAGGAGGTGGACGCCGCCATCGCCAACCTGCTGACGATGCTCGAACCCGCGATGATCGGCTTCCTCGGCGTCACCATCGGCTCCATCGTCATCGCCATGTACATGCCTCTCTTCACCCTCATCGGCAAGCTCTCGAACTCCGGCGGCGGCCCTAACTAACGCCCGCATCTTGCGCGATAGGGTATTTGATTCTTGCGTGGCGGGTATTTGATTCGTGCGCGGTAGCTGAGAAGCCCCACACGGACTGACTCTAGCTTTTCCCGCTGAACCGACTGATGCCATGCGAGAATGGTCAGATATAGCCTTCGATGATGAAAAATGGGAGGCTTCACGAGAAAGGCTGGAGCAGATCCTGATAAGTGCTCAAGCCGCGCAAGATTCAAATCCCGCGAATCAGTCACATCGCGCATGATGCCGTTTTTCGCCGCGCAAGATACGATCAACCTGTAGGGGCGGCGGCCCTAGCTGACACTCGTAGTTTTCCGTTTGGGTCAGCTATAACTTTCAGTTTCAGTCACCCATAATTTTCCGCCGCTGGTAATTCATGAAATTAAGTGAATTACCAGCGGCAGTTTCTTTTGACCGCCTTTCCCTACAGTCTTAATTTCAGAGGAATTGCTATCGAAATGTTTACTATCAGCGGGCGATCAGGTGCACGTTAATGACATCATCAAAGAACCGACAAAAGCCTACGCCTCGCCTTCAAAGGTTGAATACAATCAGCTTATCGGTTTCGATAGCTTCTTCGAGTTAAATACATAGAGCAATGATGATAAAACTGGAAATACTTCTAACTTCCTTGGACAGACAAATTACCTACTGAGTTTTATTATTTATAATGAATTTTGATTGTCAACAGTCGGATGGCGGTAAAACTTAGAATAGCAAATGATGGTAAATGCTATAGAAAGTCAGTCATAGCGAGCCGACTATTAACTTGGCTCATTAACTTCCGGTACGATGAGGAAGCATCGATTACTTCATCAGCCACGATCGCAATATCCGGCATTCCTTGCTCTATGGGGTGCTGACTTATTTCTAAGAACTGCTCATAAGATACAGATAGATCATCTCCATTATTCAACCTCCTTTTCGGGCGTCGAATCTTTAGATGATTTTCTCAGTTTTCCAAAAAACTGCGACCGGCTAAGCCCTGAGAGTTTAATAGCCTCTTCTTTATTGCCCCCCGTTTGCAGTAATACCGCGCGAAAGTACATAGCTTGGGCGCGGCTGACCAAATCCTTCCACGAGTCGACCGCGGGATCGAAAGGCACCGCGTTCGGTGGCACCGTCATCTCGCGACCTCGTACGGATTCTTGAAGTATGAGCGGGCTTATATTACCGGCGCTGTCGGCGTAAGCCGCCGCTTTCCTAATGACTGCCCGCAATTCCCGCACGTTGCCCGGCCAGTCGTAGCGGAACAGTGCGTCTAGGCCGCCGATGGGTAACGCGAGGCCCGTCTTGTACTCCTTGTTGTACTCCTCGACGAAGTGCTGGGACAGCAGCAGCAAGTCGGCCTTCCTCTCCCTTAGAGGCGGCAGCTCCAGCGTGAATCCGCGTATCCGCTCGAACAAGTCGAGGCGAAACTTGCCTTCGGCGCACGCGTCCTGCAAGTTGCGATTCGTCGCCAAAACTATGCGCGCGTGCACCTCATCCAGATGGTTCGACCCCACGCGGCGTACCTTGTGATCCTCCAGCACCCGCAGGAGCTTAGCCTGCGACTGAAGATCGAGGTCGCCGATCTCGTCCAGAAACACAGTCCCCTTGCCCGCCGCCGCGATCAGCCCGACGCGCGCCCGGTCGGCGCCCGTGAAGGCCCCTTTCTCGTGCCCGAACAACTCGCTGCTTAAAAGCTCGGGGCTGATCTCGGGGCAGTTCACGGGGAGATACTCGCCCGCGCGCCCACTCAGGTCGTGAATCTCGCGCGCGACCAATTCCTTGCCAGTCCCGGTCTCGCCGAGTATGAGGATCGGCTCGTGCAGCGGGGCCACTGTCCTGATGTGGGCGTACAACGCGCGCATCGCCTTAGTCGCCCCGCGTAGCCGTCCGCTGGCTTGCGGGATTACATCGCCTTCGAGTATCAACTGCGCCAACACGCGCTCGGCCACGTGCCCGGTGGCCCACTGCTGGGGCGTAATCACTTCGGACGCGCCACAGTCGAGCAGAACTTCGCGGTCGGCCTTCGCCAGCTGCGACGTGCACACGATGAGCCGTAATCTCTCGCCTATCGCATCACGCACCGCGGCCGTTTGCTCGCCAGTGTCAATCACCCCCTGCTGCGGCAGGATGAGCACGATCTTACCGACTGGATCGGGCAGTGGTTCGCGTCCCAGCCGCCCGTCCGTCGACAACGCGAGCACGTCGAGGCCCTCCCGGCGAAGCGCACCCGCGATGCCTTCGAGGGGGACTTGGTTAGAGGCTAAGAGGGCGACTGACATGACGACAATCAATGCTCGGAGCAGAATGCGGCAGCCTTCGGTTCGCCCCCGGAGAGGCCCTTCAACCGGGCGCGCCCCCGGCGGAACGCCTTTAAGATCTGGCGGCGGTCGCCGTTGGCTCCGACCGCCGCCGGCACCACTTCCTTCGCTACCGCCCGGCACAGGCTCAACTCCACGTCGCTGGCGAACCCGACGGTCACTCCGGCACCTGCGGCGGCGAACAGGCGCGCCGCCCCCACCGACTGGCAGCAAGCGAAGTAGGCTAGCGCGAGGCTGCGGCCCCCTTCCTCGTCCGGGAGGAAGCATTCGAGCCACTGCTCGGGCCGCCTAAACACCTCCGCCTCCCCGGACTCGCGCAACCCCTCCGCGCTCTCGCCGTGCCCGATGTGTACCCACGCCGTCAAGTGCCGGAGCGGCTCGACGATGTCAGGCAATATCTCACAGTTGATGGCGGGGTGGACGACAATTCTACAATTACCGGCGAGGCGCTGCGTGATTTCGTAAGCGTCGCGGGCGGCCTCGCTGCACTGTTCGACATCGTCGTTCGGCGCGAAGGAGTGTGTGATGAGAACGCTCGGCGGCGGCGCGCCGCCGAACCGCACCCGCTCGTGCGGCCGCACGATCTCCTCGTCCTCCTCCAGCATCGGGAGTCCCCTCCTATACGCCGCCGCGAGGCTTTGCAGGAAATAGTGCAACTCGAACAGCCCGCGGAACTCCAAGAACGGGCACCGCCCGCCGTCACACAGCCTCTTCAGTCCGTCGTCAACGGCGGCCGACGTTTCGTCCAGGTATGCCACCGCGAAGGAGCCGCCGGGGTGCTCGCCCCACACGCCCTCGACGAACTCCCGCGGGCTGACGCTGCCCCGGCTCAGTTTGTTCGGCTCCAGCGGGACTAGGACGTAGTTCTTCTCTTCGGGGCGGAGCGACGTTTCTGTAAAAGCCCCTAAGAAAGAGGCCACGGTGGCGGGCGGCTCGTTCAAGTAGCACCTCCACTCCCCCTTGGCGGCAAGTGATTCGAGGTGGCCGCGACGTCGCAGGGAGCGGGCCGCCGCGGCGAATAGCTTGCCGGGGATTTTACCAACCTCCTCGTCCTGCACCCGAGCCTCCAACACGTCGGTGACCCCGTGCGCCTGTAGGGTGTAGAGGTAGTTTTCGCGCGCGATACGGACGTCGCGCTGCCCGCGCCGCCGATCCAGTGACTGATCGACTACGACGTAGATGTCCGAATTCCATGTGTACATGCGGGCGTGCCGCAGGAGGCCCTCGATGACCGCGGCGTCGTAGATCTCTTCCACGAACTCGGACTGCTGCACCAGAAAGACGTCCACCTTCGCGCGCGGGTTCTTCACCAGCTCCCTCGGCAACACCTGAGAGCTTTCCTTCCAAGTTCTCTCGTCGATTTCGGGCAGCCGATCCTCCACCCACTCCATCAGCGGGCTGGCTCCCCGGTGCGGCATTAAGAAGACTTGGACGAACATGGGACTGTTCCCCTGTCGCGACGAGTTCAAGATAACGTCGGACGGCGTGCCCGCCGGGAAGGCCAGCGACACCGCCACCGCCCCCCCCGCCCCCGCCGGGAGGGCGGGGGGCGTCGCGGCCGGCAGCGCCCTGACCACCTGACAGTACGCCTATGCCCGAGACGGCCGACGGCCGATCACAGACTTTCCACTACCCTGAGGCTCATGACGAATCGGTGACTAATTTTGCTCTCCGCGGGAGCCTCGCCCGTCTCGCCATTTAAGGCGTCGGACTGATCCAGCAGTTCCCCGTTGTATTTCACCTCCACCAATATCTTCGCGAGGTAGAGGGGCAAATACAGTCCGGGCTTGATGTCGTCGCCGAGTTGCAGCGCCGCGCCCGGCTGTGGCGCTGCCGCCGCGGCGGCCGCCAG
>DATCVD010000852.1:0-3928 GCA_036567125.1 Pyrinomonadaceae bacterium
TCGGCCGGCCCGCCCCCGGTTTAGCGCGCGGGCGTTACTGCCGCCCGCCCCGCGTGCCCTTGTTGACGCCCTCCTTCGCGGGCGCGGCCTGCCGGCTCGACATCAGCACGCCCGTGGGCGGCGGCCCGGCCTCGACGTTGACGAAGAAGACGTAGGCACCGGGCTGCTGCACGCCGAGCAGGAATTGCAGGTTGATCGACGCGCCCGGCGCGAGCGGCTGCGCCATCGTCACCGAGCCCGCCGCGAGCGTCGAGTTAAAGCCGCCGCCGAGGGCCTGCGTCGGCGCTTCGACCGTCGTCCCCATCAGCTCGATGGTGCTGCCGCCCGTGGTGTGGGCGAGTTCGCCGTCGGACGAGTTGATGGCGCGCAGGTCGGCCGTGCCCGCGGGCGGCGTCGGCCCGGTCGTGATGTTGACGAGGCGGAAGCGCAGGGTCTCGACGTTCTCGCCCGTCGTGTTCGTCCAGCGCCGCCGGATCGAGAAGGTGCCGAACTGCGAGCGCGACGGGTCGCACTCCTCGACGCCCGGATCGGCGCACATCTTGCGGACGGAGTTCGGGGAGTCGCCGCTCGACACCATCGGGTCGATCAGGGAAGCCTTGATCTTGTCGTTGCGCTGGATGGGCGAGGCGATGTTCTCCGGCCCCGGCGCGCCGAGCGCGGGCGTCGCGTTGAAGCCGACGGCCACGCCCGGAGTCGTCGAGACGACCGTGAAGTCGTCCACGCTGCGGCCCGTGTCCTGCGGCCTGCCGGAGGACAGCCTGCGGAAGAAGCTGTACTGCGACGTGCTGCCCTGCGCCGCGATGAGGGGCGAGCCCTCGCGCAGCAGGTCGCAGTTGCCGCCGAGGCCGTTCACACCGTCGAAGAAGCCGACTGCGTCGAGCCGCGTGGCCGACGAGAAGCCCCCCAGATTGGAGGAGGTGAAGATCGCGACGTTGACGTCCGGGTTCGGATCGACCGTGAACGGCAGGTTGAGCGTCGCCGAGGCCGAGAGCGAGTAGGCGGAGCCGGCGAGCAGGTAGTGGCCGCGCGCCGGGATCATGGTGCCGTTCGGGATGACGCCGACGACCACGGGGTCGCTCGCGCAGCCGTTGTTCGAGACGGCGATTGCCCAGCCGGCCGACGCGTCCGTGGCCTGCACGGTCACGGCGCTGTCGCTGTTGTTGTAGATTTCGACGAAGCTGTCGCCCGCCCCGGCGGGGCCGCTGGTGCGAAGCTCGGAAATCAGAATCGCGCCCGCGTTGGCGGCCTCCGTGATCGTGCCCGTGGCCTGATTGTCGGCCGGCGGGGCGGTGACGTTGGCGTTCGTCGCGCCGGTCAGGTTGACGAGGAAGGTCTCGTCCGCCTCGCCCGCGCCGTCGTTCGTGACGGGCACGGGGATGGTCTGCAAGGTCTGGCCCGGCTGGAAGACGACGTTGCCCGAAGTGCTGCTGTAGTCCTGCCCGGCGACGGCCTTGCCCGGCCCGGCCGGCTCGTCGGCGGTCGTGAAGTTGACCGTGACCGTCTCGGTCGAGGGCGACGAGAGGTGGACGGTGAAGGTGGCGAGTTGCGACGCCTCGGAGGCCGTGGCGTCGGAGATGGTGACGCTGGGGTGGACGGCGTGCGGCTCGGTGTCCGTGCCGCCGCTGTAGGTCGCGTCGCCCGAATAGGTCGCCGTTAGCGTGCGGTTGCCGGCGGCGGCGAGCGTGATGTCGCACTGGCCGGCGGCGACGGAGGCCGTGCAGGTCTCCGCGCCGCCGCTGGCCGTGATGGTGACGTTGCCGGTCGGCGTGCCGGCCGTGCCCGTGACCGTGAAGGTGACGGTGACGGCTTGGCCCGTGAGCGACGGGTCGGGGTTGTCGGTCGTGATCGTCACGACCGACGCCTCCAGCGCGGCGACCGTCAGCTGGAACGTGTCGGACATCGAGTCGCCGCTGCTGATGTCGGTGACGGTGACGGTGATGTTGGCCGTCCCCGTCTGGCCGGCGGCCGGCGTGACGACGAGCGTGCGCTGGCTCGGCGTCGAGCCGGGGTTGACGGCGATGTTCGCGTCGGGGACGAGCGTCTGGTTGTCGGACGTGGCCGTGACGGACAGGTTGCTGGTGCCACCGATGTTGAAGTCCGTGACCGTGTGGCTGGAGTCCGTCGGGATCGACGCGTCGGCGAACGTCTGCACCGAGGCCCGCATCTCGACCGCGCCGATGTCCACGGTGGCGGTCGTGTCCGCGTCGGCCGCGTCAACCGGGCGGCCGAAGTCACGCTGGTCGGTCAAGACGGCGTCGGCCGGATCGCCCGTCGCGCAGCCGCCCGCGATCGTGACGCAGTTGTTGCCGGCGTCGAGCGCGGCGCTGCCCGCGAGCAGCTTGTGCGTCCGCGTCTGCCCGCCGTTCGCGGCGAGCGCGCCGATGCCGGGGCTCGTGACCCCGACCAAGTTGCCGTTCGTGCCGGCAATCAGGCCGCCGGAGCCGCCCGTGCCGATCAGGTTGTTGAAGCTGGCCGGGTCGAACGAGCCGTTGGCCACGTCGTCCTCGGTCGTCGTGCCCGCGCCGCGGTAGTTGTCCGCGACGATGCTGTTGCGTATGAGCGGCGTGCCGCTCTGGATGTAGATGCCGCCGCCCGTGCCGCTGGCGTTGTCGTCCGAATCGGCGCGGTTGTTGGTGACGGTGATGTTCGTCAGCGTCACGGGCTGCGCCGAGTTGGTTTGGATGCCGCCGCCGTCGGCCGGCGACGAGTTGCCGCTGACGGTGCTGTTGCGCATGGCCAGCGTGCCGCCTTCGTTGAAGATGCCGCCGCCGCCGGAGCCGCTGTTGCCGCTGAACGTGCTGTTGATGATGGACAGCGTCGCGCCCGGGGCGTTGAAGACGCCGCCGCCCGCGCCGCCGACGGCCGTGTTGCCCGTCACCTCGACGTTCGCGAGGGTCAGCATGGCTTCGTTGAAGATGCCGCCGCCGGCGTTCTGCGGGAAGGTGCTCCCGTCCTGCAAGCCGTTCGCGACGGTGATGTTGGAGAGCGCGACGATCTTGCCCGCCGCGACGCTGAAGACGCGGAAGGCGGGCGTGCCCACTGCGGTGTCGCGCTGGACTGTCAGGAGGTTCGCGCCCGGCCCCAGAATCGCCAAGTTCTTATCGATCACCAACTCGGCCGTCGTCAGCGTGATGACGTCCGGGTCGGCGTCGGCGATGTTGAAGGTGATGGACGCGTCGGCGCACGCGCCGGTGATGGCCTCGCGCAGAGAGCCCGCGCCGGAGTCGGCCTCGGAGGTGACGACCGGGTTGGCGTTGCAGGACACGACTTCTTGCGTGACGGTGTCGGTCGCCGGGTCGTACCGTCCGTCGCCGCTGTAGACGGCGGCGATGGTGCGCGAACCGCTGTCAACGGCGGTCGTGGCGCACTGCGCCGTCGCGCCGCTGATGGCCACGTCGTCGCAGAGCACCTCCCAGTTGGCCGAGTTGGGGTCGGTCTGATCGACGAAGTCGACCGTGCCGGTCGGCGCGGGCGCGGCCGGGGCCGTGCCGAGGCCGAGCGTGGCCGTGAAGGTGACGGAGTCGCCCTGATCGCTCGTCGCGTCGCTCGAAGCGAGGTCGATGGCCGGCTCGAACTTGTCGATGGCCGTCGTGGTCGCGTCGTCGCCTTCGCCGGCGGCGGGCGGCGTGGTCTGCGGGTCGTCGCTCGGCTTGCTGATGCCGCCGTCGGCCGTGAGCGTGCCCTGATTGGTGACGCTGTTGGCCGCGGCCGGCGAGAGCGTCGGCGCGATGGTCGCCTGGAAGGTGATCGTCACCTCGTCCTGCGCGGGCAGCGTGCCGATGGTGACCTCGAACATGCCGGCGCGCGGGGTGGCGACGCCGCCGCCCTTCGAGCCGTCCTTCTTCGACTTCTCGTCGCCGCCCTTCGAGCCATCGGCGGCGGCCGACTTCGCGGACGCGGCCTTCGGCTGCGCGGCCGGCTGCTGCGC
>DATCVD010000853.1:0-6139 GCA_036567125.1 Pyrinomonadaceae bacterium
CGGGCCACTTCTCGAAGCGGCGCAGGTCGAAGTGCTGGTCTTGGAGCGCGTGCTCGTCGCGGCCGACGGGGCGAACAGCGCGGTCGCGCGCCGCCTCGCCGGCCCGCTCACGAACGCCGAGATGGAGGTCGCCTTCGGCTACCGCGCGCCGCTGCCGCGCGACGACGACGACGCGCCGACCGTCATCGCGTTCCTGCCCGGCTGGGTCGGCTACGCGTGGGCCTTCCCGCGCCTCGACCACGTCTCGTTCGGCATCGCCACCGCGCAGGACGCCTTCGACCACCAAGCCCTCGACGCGCTGCTCCGCGACTTCATGCTCGGCTACTACGCCCAGCGCGAAGACCCGCGCGCGCCGCTCTGGTCAGCCGCGGCCGACGGAGAGGACGACAACGCGGACGAAAAAAACGGCGGCGCGAACGGACGAAACGGCGAGCCGGGTGAGCGGCACGGCGCTGCCGCGCGAGACGGCGACGCGGAGGCATCGCGCGAAAAGATCGGAGAGCGTTTGCGCGATTCGGTCGAACGCTACGCGGCGCGCATTCCGGGCCTCACGCCGGAGACGTTGGACAGCCGCCGCGTCTGCGGGGCGGACTGGGCGCTGCTCGGCGACGCCGCCGGCTTCGCAGACCCCGTCACGGGCGAGGGCATCTACTACGCGCTGCGCTCGGCCGAGCTGTTCGCCGGCTGCTACCTCGCGGGCCGCGCCGAGTCGTACGAGCAACGCTGGCGCGACGACTTCGGCCGCGAGCTGCGCCGCGCCTCGCAGATGCGAAGGCGTTTCTACGGCCAACTCCTCGGCGCGCCCTTCACCTCGCGCATGATCGATCTCGCGCGCCTGCACCCCGGCATCCGCCGCACGCTCCGCGAACTCGTCGCGGGCGATCAGGGCTACCGCACGCTCAAACGCACGCTCGCCCGCCGCGCCCTCTGGCCGCGCTAAAAGAAGGGATTAGGGATTAGGATTTAGGGGTTAAAGATCACGGTGAAAAGTGGTGGCCGCTGATCATCTTGGGTTCAGGTTTCTGATTCCTAAATCCTAATCCCTTCTTCATCCCTGTTCGGGCCGTGTGAAGGGCGCGAGGCGGCGCTTGAGGTCTTCGGGGACGGGGACGCTCTGGAAGGTGTTGCGGTCGACGGCGACGAGGACGAAGTGGGCCGTGGCGGTCAGTTCGGATTCGCCGTTGCGGCGCACCTCGAAGTCGAGTCGGAGTGATTTCGTGCCGACGCGGCCGACGTAGACCGAGACTTCGAGCAGGTCGTCGAGCTGCGCGGCGCGGCGGAAGTCGCATTCGAGGTGGGCGCGGGGGAGCCACACGTCGAGTTCGTCAAACACCTTGCCGTAGGAGATGCCGGCGGCGCGGAACAGCTCGGTCTCGGCGATCTCGAAGAAGCGGATGTACGCGCCGTAGAAGATGATCCGGGCCGCGTCCACGTCGCCCCAGCGCACTCGCTCTTCGACGCGGAACTTCCACGGCTCGCCGCCCGGCTTCGTCACCATTTCGCCCCTTCCGTTCGTTCGCCCGGCGCGTGCGGCCGGGGAAACTCTCCCGCCCATCGCCGGGCACGAATCACGGCTGCATGTCTTTGAGAAACTTGGTGAGCGCGGCGTTGAACTCGCGCGGGCGCTCGACGTTCGAGACGTGGCCCGCGCCGTCGATCACTTCGAGGCGGGAGCCGCGGATTTCGCGGCGCATCGTTTCGGAGTCGGCCGGCGGCGTGAGCTGATCCTCGCTCCCGACGACGATCAGGGTCGGCTGCAAGATGTTCTGGAGGGAGTTGGTCTGATCCTGCCGGGCGGCCATGCCGCGCAGCGCCGCGGCCGCGGCTTCGGGCTTCGTCGAGAGGATCATCTCGCGGACGCGCGCGACGGCCTGAGGGTTCTTCATGTGCGTGGCGGGCGCGAGCAGCTTGGGCATCATCGCCTCGGCGATTGCGCCCATGCCGCCGTCCAGCGCGCGGCGGGCCATCTCTTCGCGGTCGCGTCGCCCTTCTTCGCTGTCCGCCTGCGGGCGCGTGTCGGCGAGGACGAGCGCGCGGACGCGGCGCGAGAACAGCCGGAAGAAGGCCAGCGCGACGTAGCCGCCCATCGAGAGGCCGCCGAGGATGGCGCGCTCGATCCGCAGCTCGTCCATCAGCGCGGCCACGTCGCGGGCCATCTCCTCCATCGTCGCCGCGTCCTCTCGGCTGAGGGAAGTCTCGCCGAAGCCGCGCAGGTCGGGCGCGACGACGCGGTGCGTCGCCGCGAGCGTTTCGAGCTGCTCGCGCCAGAGCGTGCGGTTGAAAGGGAAGCCGTGCAGCAGCACGACGGGCACGCCGCTGCCGGCCTCGTCGTAGGCCATCTCCAGCCCGCGCACACTGCGAACAGCCATCCGTTAGAACCTCCCGCGCGGCCGCGAGCGCCCTCGAACCGTCGCGCTCCGGGCCGGCCGAAAACAGTTGAAAAAGGCGAGGGTTTACTGCCGACGTGAATAGCACGCCGCGCACGCGGCGGTCAAACGCCGTCGAACCCGCCGCCCGTTTCAGGCATCTAAACTCCACTCCCGAACACTCACGAACCGCGAGAATTTTTAGAGTCGATCCGCGTCGAGCGCCGCCGCCTGTGCGCTTACGCCTTTTTGGGAAGGAAGGAACCGAGATGTCCACGAAGAATCAGACGAAGAAGGTCGAAGCCTTCACGCCGGCCGAGCAGCGGGCCGCGCGCTCCGAGCGCATCGAGGTGCGGGACGCCGAGCCGTACGGCTGGATCGCGTTCTCGGAGACGGGCGCGGAGCAGAGCTACCACCTCTTCCGCAACCCCGAAACGCGCCGCCTCGCCTGCACCTGCGCCGACTTCATCTACCGCGGCGATCACGACCCGCTCTACGAGTGCAAGCACGTCTCCGCGACTTTGAAGTACGTCGCGCGTCAGTACCTCGCGCGCGAGTACGACCCGCGCCGGCAGCAGTTGCTCGCCGGCGGGTCGGCGGAACGCCGCGCGGCGTGAGCTGAGCTGGGCGAGAAAAATCAGGCGGGGCTGGCGCTTCAAATGAGGCGCACGCCCCGCCTGATTTCGTTTGTTAACCTACGCCGGCGCGGTCGGGCTGAGCGGCTAACGCATCGCGTCGCAGGACGCGCCGCCGCCTCGCGTAGGCTTCATGCGGGCGGGTCTCAGTCGCGCGCGGGCAGTCTGAGGGTCATCAGCGCGGCCATCGTCTCGATGCCGTCCCAGAGGTTTTGCAGGCGGATGTTTTCGTTCTCGGCGTGCTGGTTGTTGTCGTAGTTGGCGATGGGGACGGTGACGGTGACGGCGTTGATGTGCTCGCGGAAGATGGAGAGCGGGAGGCTGCCGCCGAGCGTGGGCATCAGGACGACCGGATCGGCGGTCGTCGTCTGCACGGCCTCGACGACGGCGCGCGCGACGGGCAAGTCCATCGGCGTGCGCTCGGCGTTGTAGCCGCCGCCGCGCTGCGCGACGCGGGCGATGAGCGGGTGACGCAGCCGCTCATCGTCGGTCGGGTCGCGTTCTTCGACGACGTGGAAGCCCTGCCGGCGGACGTGCTCGATTAACTTCCGCACCTGCCGGCGGTGGTCGTTGCCGCGGACGAGCCGCAGGTCGAGCGCGGCCGTGGCGTGCGTGGGGATGACGTTGCGCGAGAGCGCGCCGGTCTCGGCCGCGGAGATGCCGTTGACGTTGAGCGACGGCTCGTTGATGAGTTCGAGCAGAGACTTGCCCGCGCCTTCGGGGCGCGCGATGCCGAGCTGTTTTTTCAGCTCGTCGTCGTAGGCCGGCGCTTCCGCGAGCGCGCGCCGTTCGGCGGGGCCTAGCGGTTCGGCGTCGTCGTACCAGCCGGCGATGCGGACGCGGCCCTGCTCGTCCTTCATCGAGGCGAGCAGTCGCGCGAGCGTCATCGCGGGGTTCGGGGCCCAGTTGCCGTAGTGGCCGCTGTGGAGCGGGCGGCGCGGGCCGTAGACGGTGAGATCGACGTTCGTGTCGCCGCGCACGCCGAAGACGACCTGCTTGCGGCCCGACTGGTGGACGGGGCCGTCGCAGATGATCCACGCGTCGGACGAAAGCAGTTCGCGGTGGCGCGTGATGATCGCGGCGAGGTTGGGCGAGCCGGCCTCCTCCTCGCCCTCGAAGAAGAGCTTGAGGTTGACGGTGGGGCTAATGCCCTTCGCCTTGAGCGCATCGACCGCGGCGAGGATCGCCATCACGCCGGCCTTGTCGTCGGACGCGGAGCGCGCGTAGAGACGCCACTCGGGGTCGAGGGCAGCGCCTTCGGCGGGCAGCGGCAGGAGTTTGCCGCCCGCGTCGTGCGGGGCGGTGCGCAGCGCGGGCCGCCACGGCTCGGTCTCGACCCACTTGGCGGGATCGGTCGGCTGGCCGTCGTAGTGCGCGTAGAAGACGAGCGTGCGCGTGGCGGCGGGCACGCGCAACTCGCCGAAGACGGCGGGCGGGGCGTCGTTCGCTTCGAGCAGGCGGGGCGACAGGCCGCGCGCGCTCATCATCGAGACGATGTGCGCGGCGTTGCGGCGGATGTCTTCGCGGTTCGAGGCGACGTTGGGGAGCGAGAGCAGCCCGACGAACTCGCGCAGGATGCGGTGCTCGTTGGCCCGGCGGTACTCGCGGACGGGGGAGACGGCCTGCGCGGCCGCCGGGGCGGGGAGGGACAGGGCGAGGGCGAAGGCGGCGGCTACGAGTCTGTTCATGCGGTCTGTGCCCGAGCGCGAGGATTGATCCGCGGCGGAGGGGAGATCGGCCATCACTCAAGCGGGTACTGCCGCCGTCAGTCGCCCGCCGCGCTCGCGGTCTGGCGGGCGATCAAAGTCTCGTCGTAGCGCGCGAGGAGGTCTGCGGGGCCGCCGTAAATCTCGACGCAGCCGGCCGCGCGCAACTCCGCTTCGGGGAAGCCGCCGCAGAGGACGCCGATGGTGCGCAGCGACGCCTTGCCGGCCGCCTCCGCGTCGTAGGGCGTGTCGCCGACGACGACCACCCCGCGCGGGTCGGGGCCGCCCATCTTGGCGAGCGCGGAGGCGAAGATGTCGGGGTGCGGCTTGGAGCGTTCCACGTCGTCTTTGGAAGTCTCCTCTTCGACGAGGTCGGAAATCTTAGCGATCTCTTTGTAAGCCTTCAGCTCCTCCTCTTTGGCCGAGGAGGCGAGGGCGATGCGCTTGCCGTCCCGCCTGATCCGCTCGAACAGCTCGCGGACGGCGGGGAAGGGGCGGACGCGCGGCAGGTACTCGCGCTTGAAGAGCTCGCCGCGGAACTCCTCCATCCGTTCGCCGAAGCGCGCGAGTTCTTCGCCGGTGAAGAAGACGGGCAGCAGTTGATCGCCGCCCTTGCCGATCTGGTGGCGCACCTTTTCATATTCGACCTCGCGGCCGAACTCGCGGAACGCCTCCTGCCACGCGCGCGCGTGGAAGTCGACGGAATCGACGAGCGTGCCGTCGATGTCGAAGATGACTGCGTTGATCATGTTCTTGACCCTGAACCCGCGCGCCCGCCGCGCGGCTAACCTTACAACAAGCCGTTGGCTGTTAGCTATTAGCTGTTAGCCTTTTCGCCGCGGGGTTGATCGTCCGATTAAGGCCGAAGGCGGGAGGCCGACGCGAACGTTTACCCCCCGCCCTCGATTTTCGGCTGAGAGCTAACAGCTAACAGCTAACAGCCAACAGCTAACGGCTATCATCACCGGCCGATCTTGTCGCCGATGTCGTTGATCGTCTCGCCGACCTTGCGGCGGGCCGTGCCGAAGCCCTCCTGCACGTTGCCGCCCGCGCGGTCGGCCTCGCCCTCGCTCTCAAGGCGCTCGTTGCCGGTCGCCTCGCCGACCTTGTCTTTGATCGCGCCCTTCGCCTGATCGAATTTGCCTTCGACTTCGTCCCTGTTAGGAAATCCCATCGCTGTTGCGTCCTCCTCTTAGTTGCCTCACGGTTCACACACACGGAGGGAGAGTTCGATTGTGCTCACACGGCGACGACTCGGCAACGCCCATGCCAGTGACGGCCCGGCGGGCGCGGGGCGGGTGAAAGTTGTTTGACGAGAAAATTTGCGGGCGCGCGCGCGATTGCGTGCCCGCGGCGTCGGGCCGCGCGGCGGGCGGTTTTCAGTACAAATTAGCGGGGCGGTCGGCCCGTCTTCGGACAAGCGCGGCGGCGC
>DATCVD010000854.1:0-8384 GCA_036567125.1 Pyrinomonadaceae bacterium
AGCGGTCGCAGCCGCGCGGCGCGCGCGGGGTCACTCGCGTCCCCGCTTTCGAGCCAGCTTCGCGCGAGCCTTCGTATCTCCTCGGCGTCGCGGCCGCCGACGCCGAGGAGCGAGTGGAAGTCGCGGCCCTCGGTCGCCTCGTTCGGCATGCTCCACAGGTCGAGGCCGAAGGGGGCGAAGTGGCTCGGATACCGGCCGAAGGTTTCGGGCGAGAGATCGTGCGCTTGGCTGTTGAGCCAGCCGACGGGCCAGTGATCCCACGTCAGCGTGCCCCAGCCCCAGCCGCCCGTGCCCTTGCGGTCGCCGTGCTCCTTGAGCCGCGTCGTCTCGCGCGGGAAGCCGGAGGCGTCGCCGGCGGCGAAGAAGGGCGAGCCGTCGGCGAGCGGGATGATCCCGGCGAAGCCGCGCGCGTCGTCGATCTCCTTCCACGGGGAGCCGGTGCGGCGGGTCGTGCCCGCGAAGATTTTCTTCGGATCGTCTTTGCGCTTCCAGTAGATGTCGACGCGCGCGCGGGAGAAGGCGTCGACGCCGGTGAAGGCGTGACTCTCGCCGGTCGAAGGATCGGGGGCGAGAACGTCGAACCACTGTTTGCCGACTGGGTTTAAGACGATCAGCTCGACGGGTTCGCGCGCGTAGCCGCGCGGGTCGGCGGGGCGGAGCGTGTGGTAACGCTGGCGGCGCAGGATCAGGCCGTTGGGGAAGGCCCAGAAATCTTCCGTCGCGCGGTAGGCCGCCTCGCCCGTCTCCATGTTCACCCCGAAGTAAGTCCAGCGCACCCAGACGCGGCGCGGGCCGGCCTCGACGATGTCCACGAAGCTGTTGCGCTCGCGCCGCCCCTGTTCGTTGAACAGCTCGGCCCAGCCCTCGTTCCCTTCCCACATCTGGTAGGAGACGGCCGCGCCCGACCGCAACTCGAACCACGGGCAGTAGCTCGCCTCGTGCGAGAAGACGAAGCGGTAGTCGAAATCTTTCCAGAAGATGACGAACGCCTTGCGCGGGTTGATGTCGGCGTGCGGCGGCGACTTCATCTCGCCGCGGTAGCCGCCGTAGACGTAGTCCGAAACTTCGACCGCGGAGACGCCGCCCGTCGTCGCGGCGCTCAGGCGGGCCATCGTCAGGGGCTTGTCCGCGCGCGCGGTCGTCGGCTGCGTGGCGAGCGCGGCGTCGGCGCTTAAGAGGAGGACGACGACGGGAAGAAAAAGGCTGCGCATCGGGAATATCCTCGCGCTTCGGGCGGGCGAGAGCTTCCGGACTCGGCCGCCGCTTTTCAGACCACGCGGCCAACATAGCACACGCCTTAGCCGCGGCGCGGATCAGAAAACCGCCGGCTCAGTTGAAAATGAATTGACCGCGCGAATCTTAAAGAAGTATTTTGCTGGCAGTCATCCCGCGAGACAAAGCGTTCTTCAGAAAAACGCCGCAAGCCGTCTAAAGAAAATAATCGAGCGGAGAGAATACCGTCGAATGTGCAGACACCTCGTCTTGGGGATTCTTCTGTCGTCACTGCTGACCGCCAGCGCGGCGGCGCAGCAGCAGGGGCGCACCGCTTGGCGGATCGGCGCGTTCGACAACTCGCACGAAGAACTCGGCCCCGCGTCGGCCGCTGCCCGTGTGTTCGTCGTCGGCACGAGTCGCGCGCAGGACTGGCCCGGCACGCAGCAGGCCGTCGTGCCCGCGAACGCTTCCGGCGGCGCGGCGCACAAGATTCAATTCGATCTGCCGGCCGCGCCCGCGGGGAGTTACCGGCTGCGGCTCGGCCTGATTTACAAGACGGCCCGCGCGCCCGTCGTGCAGGTGGAGGTGAACGGCCGGCGCGGCTGGTTCTACCAGCCGCTCGACACCTACAAGGAGGGGAACAGCGAGGGGGCGATCCTGCCGCAGTATTCAATCGGCGGGATCGACGCGGAAATCCCCGCCGCGTTTCTCCGCCGAGGGCCGAACGAAATCTCCCTGCTCGCCCTGACCGACCCGCACTCGACGGCCCTGCCCGGCGGCGAGACGACCGACCACGCCGTGCTCAACTACGACGCCGTCGAGTTCTCGCACGAGGCGGCGTCGCCGGGCGCGCCGGGCGTGACGGGCGCGTCCGTCGCGCCGACGGTCTTCTACCGCCGCGCCGGGGGCAAACTCAGCGAGGTAATCTCCGTCACGGTGCGCTGGCGCGGCCTTGCGCCGAGCGGCCCGGTCACGCTGCAACTCCCCGGCTGGAGCGACACGCAAACGCTCGCCACGGAGCGCGAGTTCGGCGAGCACCGGCTGGAATTCCAAGCCCCGGAGTTCGCCGCCGGCGCGCGCGCCTCGGTCGCCGTCAGGGCGAACGGCCGCGACTACAAGTTCGATCAGGTTGTCACGCCCGCGCGCAAGTGGACGGTCTACATGGTGCCGCACGAGCACTTGGACGTGGGCTACTCCGACTTCCAGACCAAGCTCGCCGAACTCCACAGCCGCATCATCAACGAGGCGATTGATCTCAACGGCGAGCACCCCGAATTCCGCTTCACGCTCGACGGCTACTGGCAGGCCCGCCACTTCCTCGAAGGCCGCAGCGACGCCGAGCGGCAGAAGCTCTACGCGGCCGTCCGCGACCGCCGGATCTTCGTGCCCGCGCAGCACTCCGTCATCCTCACGGGCTTCCCCACGGGCGAGGCGCTCATCCGCTCCTTCTACGGCTCGCGCAAACTCAGCCGCGATGCCAACGGGCCGTGGGACACGGCCAACATCACCGACGTGCCCTCCTACTCGTGGGCCTACGCCTCGATCCTCGCGGCGTCGGGGCTGAAGTATTTCGCGGCGGCCGCCAACGCCGACCGCGGGCCGTCGCTCATGCTCGGCGACCTGCACCGCCGCTCGCCCTTCTACTGGGAGGGGCCGGACGGCTCGCGCGTCGTGATGTGGTACTCGCGCCACTACCACCAGATCGGCAGCCAGTTCGGCCTGCCCACGCAGATCGCTAACGGCTACGAGGGTCTCAGTAGCTTCCTCCGCGTTTACGACCGCGCGGACTACGCGCCGCGCTCCGTCATGCTCCACGGCAGCCAGTGGGAGAACACGTCGCTCTACCCCTCGCAGGCCGCGCTCGCCCGCCAGTGGAACGAAATGTTCGCCTACCCGGAGTTGCGCTTCTCCGGCTTCGGCGAGGCGTTGGAGAAGATCGCGGCCGAGGCCGACGGGAAACTCCCGGTCGTGCGCGGCGACGGCGGGCCGATGTGGGAGGACGGCATCGCCTCCGACGCCTTCCACGCGGCCGTGGAGCGCGACACGGAGCGCCGGGCCGCCTCGGCCGAGAAGCTCGGCACGATAGCCTCGCTCGTCGATCCGCGCTACCGCCCCTCGCGCGAGGCGTCGGAGTGCCTGTGGGAGAACGTCGCGCTGATGGGCGAGCACACGTGGGGCTGGGGCCGGAGCATCACCGAGCCGTTCAGCGAGGACTCGACCCGCGAGCTCGCCTACAAGCGCCACTACGGCAGCGCCGCGCGCTACTGCGCCGAGTACCTGCTCGACCGCGGGATGACGGCCATCGCCGGCCGCCTCGACACGCCGACGCGCGCCCTCGTCGTCTTCAACACGCTCAACTGGCCGCGCCGCGGCTGGGTCGAGTTCGATCTGCAAAAGACGCGCGAGCTGTTCGATCCGGAAACCAAACAGGTCGTCCCCTTCGACGTGCTCGAAGACCACCCGGCCTACCAGCGCATCCGCTTCGTCGCCGGCGAAGTGCCCCCGGTCGGCTACAAGACCTACGCCGTCAGGGACAGGGCCGCGACGACGACAACCACGACGAGCGCGCAGCCGAGCGGCGCACCTTCGACTGACGACGCCACCGCGACGCCGCCGTCGAACGTCATCGAAAACCGCTTCTACCGCGTCACGCTCGACCCGGCGACGGGGTCGGTGCGGGGCATCTTCGACAAGCAGTTGAACCGCGAGCTGGTGGACTCGTCCTCGCCGTACCGCTTCAACCAGTACGTCTACGTGACGGGCGGCGACAACCCGCCCTTCACGCAACTGCTCACCTACCGCCGCCACCTGCCGCTGGCGAAGCTCGACGCGCACCCGGCGGGCGGCGGCCGCCTCGTCTCCGTCACGAAGACCGCCGCGGGCACGAGCGCGCGCCTCGAAAGCCGCGGCGTCAACACGCCGAAGATCACGACCGAGATCATCCTCCACGACGGCGAGAAGAAGATCGAGTTCGTCAACCGCGTCACGAAGGACACGATCTACAAGAAGGAGGCGGCCTACTTCGCGTTCCCCGTCGCGGCCGGCAAGCCGGAGTTCAGGTACGAGGTGCAGAACGGCGTCGTCAACCCGGCCCGAGACATGATGCCGGGCGCGGGCCTCGAATGGTTCTCGTCGCAGAACTGGGTCTCGGTGGGTGGCGACGGCGTCGAGGTCGGCATCGTCAACGCGGACTCGTTCCTGTGGACGTTCGGCGACATCGTGCGCGGCACTTGGCCGACGAAGTTCGAGCCGAAGACTGCGACCGCCTTCGCCTACGTGATGAACAACTACTGGGGCACGAACTACGTGGCCGCGCAGGGCGGCGACTTCACGTTCCGCTACGCGCTGACGAGCGCGCCCCGCCTCGACCACGCGGCGATGAGCCGCATGGGCTGGGAGCAGACCACGCGGCTGGAGAGCACGCTCGTCAAGTCGCAGGACAGGGCGGCCGCGCCCGCCGGCCTGCTGCCGGCCGCGTCGATGAGCTTCATGGAGACGAGCGATGCGTCCGTCTTCCTAAGCACTTGGAAGCGGGCCGAGGAGGGCGAAGGCACGGTGCTGCGCTTCATCGAACTCGGCGGCGGCGCGCGCCGCGAGGTGCGTGTGAACAGCCCGCTCTTCGGCGCGGCCTCGGTGCGAACGTGCAACGCCGTGGAGGACTGCGCCGGCACGGCGCGGGGCGGCGGCGGCGGCGGCTTCAATTTCGAGACCGGCCCGCGTCAGATTCTGACCTTCAAGATTGAAAAGCAGTAGTCAGCCGCCCGTCGTCCGCGGTTCGTGACGCGGCGGCTGCCGGACATCGCCGCGGCCCGTGAGGGCGTGAAGCTCAAACAACTGACGACTGACCACGGACGACCGACGGTCGTTCTCGTGAAGGGATCGTAACGCCATGCAGATCAGCCCCCAAGCAACCGACGTGCTGGCGACCGAGTTGAGCGGGACGGCCCGCCCGACGGCCGTGCGCTACAAAGTCCTGTCCTTCCTGTTCGCGCTGGCGGCCCTCACCTACCTCGACCGCCTCGCCATCTCGGCGGCCGCGCCCTTCATCACGCAGGAGTTCGATCTCACCCCCGTCCAGATGGGCTACGTCTTCTCGGCGTTCACGCTCACCTACGCGCTCTTCGAAATCCCGACGGGCTGGCTCGGCGACCGCTACGGGACGCGGAAGACTTTGACGCGCATCGTCCTCTGGTGGTCGGCCTTCACCGCCTTGACGGCCGCCGCGCGCGGCTTCTGGTCGCTCTTGGTCGTGCGGCTCCTGTTCGGCATGGGCGAGGCCGGGGCCATCCCGAACTCGGCCTGCACGGTCTCGCGCTGGTTCCCGGCCACGCAGCGCGGGCGCGCGATGGGCGGCGTCTGCATCGGCCACGCGTTGGGTGCCGCGGCCACGCCCCCGCTCGTCTTCTGGCTCATCCAGCATCAGGGGTGGCGGCTGCCCTTCGTCGAGTTCGGTCTGCTCGGCGTCGTGTGGTGCGCCGCGTGGTACTTCTGGTTCCGCGACACGCCGGAGGAGCATGCGTCGGCCAACCGCGCCGAGGCGCGGCTCATCTGCGCCGACGGCGAAGCCCGGCGCGACCGCTCGCACGCGATCCCGTGGAAGACCTTCCTGCGCAGCCGCAACATCTTCTTCCTGTGCGCGATGTACTTCGCCTACGGCTACAGCCTCTACTTCTACATCACATGGCTGCCGACCTACCTGCTCAAGGCGCGCGGCTTCACGATGGCCTCGGCCGGCCTCTTCTCCGCGCTCCCGTGGCTGTTCGGCGCGGTCGCCTTCCTGTGCGGGGGCGCGCTGACCGACTACCTCGCGACGCGGACGGGCAACAAGAAGATCGCGCGCTGCGGCGTCGGCGTCTTCGGCCTGACGATGAGCGCCGTGATGCTCGTCCTCGTCGCCCTGACGGAGAACGCCGTCGCCGCCGCGCTCTTCATCGCCTTGGCGCTCTTCTTCCAGTTCCTGACGACGCCCTCGGTCTGGGCCACCTGCATGGACATCGGCGGCCACCGCGCGGGCGTCGTGAGCGGCACGACCAACACCTTCGGCAACCTCGCCGGCACGCTCGCGCCCATCGTCTTCGGCTACATCCTGCAAACTTTGAACTCGTGGACGCTCGGCTTCTACGTCGCCGCCGGCTTCCTGCTCGTCGGCGTCGTGATGTGGCTCTTCATCGACCCGCGCGTGCCGCTCGAAGGGTGAAAAGAAGCCGTTAGCTATTAGCTGTTAGCTATTAGCAAAACCGAAACCCGCACCGAGATCGAGACGGAGGCTGAGGGCCGCTGTTCCCCTCCGGCTAACAGCTAACGGCTAACAGCTAACGGCTAACATGGAACACAGCTACGACGTTTTGTGCGTGGGGCGCAGCTCCATCGACCTCTACGCGAACCAGATCGGCGCGCCCTTCACCGAGATCAAGAGCTTCTCGGCCTACGTCGGCGGCTCGCCGACGAACATCGCCGTCGCGTCGCACCGCCTCGCCCTGCGCGCGTCGCTCCTGACGGCCGTCGGCCAAGACTTGGTCGGCGACTTCATCCTGAGCTTCCTCGCGCGCGAGGGCGTCGAGGCCGGCTTCAGCCCGCGCAAGCCGGGCCGCCGCACCAGCGCCTTCATGCTCGCCATCCAGCCGCCCGACAAGTTCCCCATCGTCCCCTACCGCGACAACTGCGCCGATCTGGAACTGACGGTCGACGACGTGCGCGCCGCGCCCGTCGCGGAGTCGCGCGCGCTGCTCGTCACGGGATCGGGGCTGAGCCGCGAGCCGAGCCGCTCGGCCACGCGCTTCGCCGCCGAGACGGCGCGCGCGCACGGCAACAAGGTGGTGCTCGACCTCGACGTGCGCGCCGAACTCTGGCCCGACCCGCACGCCTACGCGGCCGAGGTGCGCGCGCTCCTGCCGTTCGTCAACGTCATCCTCGGCACGGCCGAGGAGGCGAGCGCGGCCCTCGGCGTGGAGCGCGCCGTGGCCGACCTCTCCGGCCCGCTGGGCCGCGAGTGGATGACGGGCGTCCGCGCGCTGCTCGGGCCGGGGCCGCAGGCGCTCGTCGTCAAGCGCGGCGCGCTCAGCACGCTCGTCTTCCCGCGCGGCGGCTGGATGATCGAGGCCGACACGTTCCCCGTCGAGGTCTTGAACGTGCTCGGCGCGGGCGACGCCTTCGCGGGCGGCTTCCTCTACGGCTACCTCAAAGGCTGGGACTGGCAGCGCGCGGCGCGCATGGGTAACGCCTGCGGCGCGCTCGTCGTCACCCGCCACGGCTGCGCCAACTTCATGCCGACCGAGCAAGAGGTGCTCTCATTCATACAGGACAGAGGAGGGTTTTAACGTTTGCCATTCAACGCGAAAGAGTTTCTCCCGTCGTCGCTCCTCGAACGAGTGACGGAGCTGCGCGTGAGCGATCCCGACCTGCCGCTGCGCGTGGCGCGTGAGCGCAAGCGGCGCGACCGGCTAGCGCCCGCGGGCCGCCTCAACATACTCGCCTCGGATCACCCGGCGCGGCGCGTCACGCGCGTCGGCAACGATCCGCTCCGCATGGCCGACCGGCGGGAGTATCTGGCGCGCACGCTGCGCGTCTTGCAGAGCGACGTGGTGGACGGCGTGCTCGCCACGATGGACATCATCGAAGACCTGCTCGTCGTCCACGAGCTCGTGCGGCGCGCCGACGGCCGGGGCTTCCTCGACGGAAAGCTGCTCGTCGCCAGCCTCAACCGCGCGGGACTCTTGGGGAGCAGCTGGGAGATCGACGACCCGATGAGCGGCCCCAGCCCGGCGGCCTGCGCCGAGTGGCGCTTGGACGGGACGAAAGTCCTGCTGCGGCTCTGCGACTCGGAACCCGACTCGCTGAAAACGCTGCTCGCCACCGTGCGCGCGATCTCGGAACAGACGGCGCTAAAGATTCCGATGTTCTTGGAGTCGCTGCCGGTCGAACGGGTGGAAGGCGGATACAAGATCATCAAGACCGCGGAGGAGTTGACGCGCACGGCCGGCGCGGCCGCGGCGCTCGGCGACAGCAGCCGCTACGTCTGGCTCAAACTCCCCTACTGCGAGAACTACGAGATGGTGGCGCGCGCGACGACGCTGCCCATCCTGCTCCTCGGCGGCGAACCCGTCGGCGACGTGCGCCCGTTCCTGCGCGAACTCTCGGCCGGCCTCAGGGCCGGGCCGAACGTCCGCGGC
>DATCVD010000855.1:0-3606 GCA_036567125.1 Pyrinomonadaceae bacterium
CGGAGGGCTGGCGGGCGACGGGCGCGCCGCCGACGGACGCAAGGTTGCGGGAGACGTTCGCGGCGAGTCGAAGCGCGACGAGAAAAAGACGCCGCCGCCGGATCGCGCCGCGAGCAAGGCGACGCGCGAGCGCGTGGCGGCGCAGGGGACGGGTGATTCGCGGCCGAGGGTGGTCGGACAGTCGGGCGCGAAGGTTCGTTGACTGAGACGGGAAGAATGGTCGGGTCGGATCGCCCGCGCAGTCGAGTCCCGCGTCCGCGCGGGCGGCGGGTGAGACGCCGCAGAGTGAGTCAGCTTTAACTTATGCCCGAACGCTCCAACGCGCGCAGCAGGCCGAGGCCCGACACCTCGCGCCGCCGCGCCCGCTTCGTCGTCCTCACGCTCCTCCTGTGGATGCTCGTCATCGGCGGCCGGCTCGTCTACCTGCAAGTCGTCAGGCACGAAGACCTCGCGGCGCGCGCGCGCGACCAGCAGGAGACCCTGACGAAGACGAACGCGCCGCGCGGCATGATCCTCGACCGGCAGGGCGTGGAACTCGCGCGCAGCCTCGAAGTCGATTCGTTCTTCGCCGTGCCGTCGGAGATCGCCGACGCGCGCGAGGCGGCGCGCCAACTCGCCCCGCTCTTCGCCGCCGAACCGCGGGCGCTCGCCGCGAAGATCGACGAGGCGAAGCGCGCCGGCCGCAAGTTCGTCTGGCTCGCGCGCGAGGTCGAACCCGAACAGGCCGGCCGCGCGAAGGCGCTCTCGCTCGCGGGCGTCCACACGATCAAAGAGCCGAAGCGCTACTACCCGAACGGCGCGCTGGCGGCGCACGTGCTCGGCTTCGTGGGCCTCGACGACAAGGGGCTGGGCGGCGTCGAGGGCTTCTACCACGCGTCGCTCAAGGGCGAGGGCGGCGAGGTCACGCTCACGCGCGACGCGCGGCGCACGGCCTTCGAGAGCGCGGAGGTCGAGGCGCGCGAGGGCGAGTCAATCGTGCTGACGATTGACCGCAACATCCAGCACGTGACCGAGCGGACGCTCGCCGAGGCGGTCAGGCGGGAGCGCGCGAAGTCGGGGACGGCCGTCGTGCTCGACCCGCGCACCGGCGAAATCCTCGCGCTCGCCAACTCGCCCACGTTCGACCCGAACGGCGCGACGCGCATCCCCGACGAGGCGCGCGTCAATCAGGCGCTGCAATACATCTACGAGCCGGGTTCGACCTTCAAGGTCGTCGCCTACTCGGCGGCCATCGAGGAGAAGCTGGCGAAGCCGGACGACAACATCGACTGCCAGATGGGTTCGATCACGATCTTCGGCCGCACCGTGCGCGACACGCACGCCTACGGCACGCTGACCGTCACGGAGGCGCTGGCTAAATCGTCGAACGTCGCGGCCATCAAGCTCGGGATGCGGGTCGGCAACGAGCGCCTCTACGAGTACATCCGCCGCTTCGGGTTCGGCGAGCGGACGGGCGTCGAGTTGAACGGCGAGACGCGCGGGCTGCTGCGCCCGCCGTCGAAGTGGCAGAAGACTTCCATCGGCTCGATCGCCATCGGGCAGGAGGTCGGCGCGACCCCGGTGCAGGTCGCCTCGGCCTTCGGCGCGATCGCGAACGACGGGCTGCGCGTCGCGCCGCATCTGGTGCGCGAGGTGCGCGACGCGCGCGGCCGCGCGGTGCGCCGGACGGAGCCGAAGACGACGCAGGTCGTCAGCCGCGAGACGGCCCGCGCCGTCCGCACGATGCTGGAGAGCGTGACGGTCAAGGGCACGGCGAAGGCCGCGCAACTCGAAGGCTACACGGCCGCCGGCAAGACCGGCACGGCGCAGAAGATCGACCCGCGCACGCGCGCCTACTCGAAGTCGAAGTACGTCGCCTCGTTCGTCGGCTTCGCGCCCGCCGCCGAGCCGGCCGTGGTCATCATCGTCGTGCTCGACGAGCCTTCCGGTTCGTACTACGGCGGCACGGTGGCCGCGCCCGTCTTCCGCGAGATCGCCGAGCAGGTGTTGCCCTACCTCGACGTCGTGCCCGACACCGAGTTGAAGCCCGAAGACCGGCGCGCGGGTGAAGAGTTGATCGCGCGCGCGAAGTTGAACGGCGAGGCGGGTGCCGGGTCGGCCGCGGCGGCCGAGGCGGCGAAGAGTTCGGTCGAGAGCGTTGCCCCAGCAACTCTGCCGGAGAGCGTGCGAAGGGAAGGGGAGATCAAAGAGGTGGTTTACGCGCCCGCCGCCGAGCGCGCCCTGCTCATGCCGGACGTGCGCGGGCGGAGCGTGCGCGACGCGCAGCGCGTCTGCGCGCAGTTAGGGCTGGAACTCGAAGCTCACGGCGAGGGGCGCGCGCTGCGTCAACACCCGGCCGCGGGCGCGCGCGTCGAGGCCGGCCAGAAGGTCAGGATCGAATTCGGGAGGAGTGACTGAGGCGGCGCGCGCGCCCGTTGGCGCGCGCCGCGCAACCCGTCGGCCGCGGAAGGAGATCGGACGTGACGTTACCCCCGCAGGGCAGTCCGCACCACGAACTCAGGCGCAGGATCGCCGGCTGCCGCGAGCGCCTGCGCAGGGCGCGAACCGCGCACGCGAAGGAAGATCGCGGCGCGCGGGCCGCGGACAAGACGGCGGGCCGGGAGTCTTTGGCCGACGAAGACGGGGAGGACGGGAACGTTCCGCGAACACGAAAAGCGCGCCGCGGTTGACACCCGGCGCGCGCGGCCCGGAAAGTTAGTCGCAGACAACTTTCTTCGCGGAAGGAAAATTCGGGAACGGCGTGAAGACTTCAGAGGCAGCGCGACTGATGCGCGCGACGGCGTTCGACCCCCACTCCGCTCCGGCGGCGGGGCCGGGCGCTGAGTTCTTTGACAAGGAGTTGACGGGCTTCTCCATCGACACGCGCACGACGCGGGAGGGCGAACTGTTCTTCGCCCTCTCGCCCGCCGACTACCGCCGCCACTTCTTCACCGGCTCGTCGTTCGACGACGGCCACCGCTTCATCCCCGCCGCCTTCGAGCGCGGCGCGGCCGGGGCGGTCGCGCGGCGCGAGAACGTCGCGGCGGACGCGGGGCTGGGTCGCTTCGCGGATCGGCTGCTGTTCGTCGAAGACGTGATCGCGGCGCTGCAATCGCTCGCGCGCGGCGTGCTCGACCGCTGGCCCGGCCGCACGGTCGGCATCACGGGCAGCGCCGGCAAGACGACGGCGAAGGACTTGACGGCGCACGTACTCGCGGGCGCGGGCAAGCGCGTGTTGAAGACGCACAAGAACTTCAACAACGAGCTGGGCCTCGCGCTCTCGATCCTCCAGATGGAGTCGGGCGGCGCGCGGCCTTCGGACTTCGACGTGGCCGTGCTTGAGATGGGCCAGTCGCTGTTCGGCGAAATCCGCAGGCTCACCGAGGTCGCGCCGCCGGACGTGGGCTGCGTCCTCGTCGTCGCGCCGGTGCACCTCGAATTCTTCGAGTCGGTCGAGCAGATCGCCGAGGGCAAGGCGCAACTCGTCGAGGGCATCAAGCCGGGGGGCGTCGCGGTCTTGAACGCCGACGACCCGCGCGTCGCGGCGATGCGCGCCAAGCACGACGGGCGCGCCATCACGTTCGGCGTCGAGCAGACGGCGGACGTGGCCGCGGCCGAGATCGAGCC
>DATCVD010000856.1:0-2862 GCA_036567125.1 Pyrinomonadaceae bacterium
CCCGCGGACGTCTTCGAGGCGATGTACTTCAGGGAGCGCGCCGACTCCGACATCAGCACGGCCGCGCTCGCCGCCTACGGCAACGCGCTCGTCGCGCGCCGCGGCCTCGACTTCGGGGTGGACGCCTGCGCCGTGATGGAGGCGAACAAAAGCGCGCCGGGTGCGCCCGAGGTGTCGGAGTCGGCGCGCGTCTTCGCCTACACGATGCGGCGCGTCGGCGGCGGCCGAGTCAGGCTCCGGCTGATCGCGGACGTGCTCGGCGATCCGTCCGGCCTGAACTGCGGCGAGTGCTACCTCGCCGTCCCCGCGCTGCGCGTGACGCGCGCGGAGATGATCGTCGTCGCCGGGGGCCGCCGCCACCGCCTCGTGCGGCCCGGCGCTTTCCTCTCCGGCGAGGCGAGTCTGATGGACGACTCGCTGAGGCGGGCGCGGCGCGCGTGGCAGCTACCCTACCAAGCCGACGTGCTCGGCCTCTCGGCCGACCGCGCGCGCCTCTACCTCCCGCTCCCCGACTTCGGCGACGTGGGGTGGGACGACAAACTCGCCCTTGAGCTTTCCGACGCCGGCTTCAGGTTCGTCCCGCGCGCGCGGCTGCGACTGCCCGCGCGTGAGCGCCTGACCGCCCCGCCCGAAACCGCCGAGTCGGACGCGACCTTCGTGCGCTTCGGCGCGGGCGAGCAGGCCTACGTCGTCCGCATCAATGCCCCGTGTACATGAAGGATTAGCTGTTAGCTAATAGCTGTTAGCTGTTAGCTGTCAGAAAAAGAAGAAGGCGGGAGGCAGTCAAGACAGAGCACGCGCGCCCTGACTCCTGACTGCTTCCCGCCTTCTGTCTTATGTCTTAGCTAACGGCTAACAGCTAACAGCTAACAGCTACTAGCTAACAGCTATTCCAGCCTGTAGTTCGGCGCTTCCTTCGTGATGATCACGTCGTGGACGTGCGACTCTTTGAGGCCGGCGGCCGAGATGCGGATGAAGCGCGTGCGCTCCTGAAACTCGCGGACGTTGCGGCAGCCGGTGTAGCCCATGCCGGCGCGCAGGCCGCCGACGAGTTGCGTCACCATGTCGGCGAGCGTGCCCTTGTAGGGGACGCGCCCCTCGATGCCTTCGGGCACGAGCTTCGACTCGATCTCGGTCGTGTCCTGCGCGTAGCGATCCCGCGAGCCTTCGCGCATCGCGCCGATGGAACCCATCCCGCGGTACGCCTTGAACGAGCGGCCCTGAAACAGAATCAACTCGCCCGGCGACTCCTCCGTGCCCGCGAACAGCGAGCCGATCATCACCACGTCCGCGCCCGCCGCAATCGCCTTCGCCACGTCGCCGGAGAACTTGACGCCGCCGTCGGCGATGACCGGGACGCCCGTGCCGCGCGCCGCCGCGACGCAGTTGCGGATCGCCGTGATCTGCGGCACGCCCGCGCCCGTCACGACGCGCGTCGTGCAGATCGAGCCGGGGCCGATGCCGCACTTGACGGCGTCCACGCCCGCGTCGATCAGCTCCTTCGTGCCCTCGCTGGTGGCGACGTTGCCGGCGACGAGCTGCGTCTCCGGGTGGCGGCGCTTGATCTCGCGCACCGCCTCGACGACGCGCGACGAGTGGCCGTGGGCCGTGTCGATGACGAGGCAATCGACGCGGGCGGCGACGAGCGCGTCGGCGCGCTCGCGGAAGTCGCCGGTCGCGCCGATGGCGGCGGCGACGCGCAGCCGGCCCAAGTCGTCCTTCGCCGCGTGCGGGTAGCGGATCGCCTTCTGGATGTCTTTGACGGTGATGAGTCCCTTGAGGTGCTTGTCGCCGTCCGTGACGAGCAGCTTCTCGATGCGGTGCTTTTGCAGGACGACGCGCGCCTCGTCCAGAGTCGTCCCGACGGGGACGGTGATGAGCGGCTGCGGCGTCATCACCTCGGAGACCGGGATCTCGAAGCGCGTCTCGAAGCGCAGGTCGCGGTTCGTGATGATGCCGACCAGATGCCCGTCCTCGTCGACCACGGGGACGCCGGAAATCTTGTACCGCTCCATCACGGCGAGCGCGTCGCGGACGGGGCGGTCGGGCAGGATCGTGACGGGATCGACGATCATGCCCGACTCCGAGCGTTTGACCTTGTCGACCTCCTCGGCCTGCCGCTCGACGGGGAGGTTCTTGTGGACGACGCCGATGCCGCCCTGCTGCGCGATGGCGATGGCGAGCGCGGCCTCGGTCACCGTGTCCATCGCGGCCGAGCAGAGCGGGATGGTCAGGCGGATGTTGCGCGTGAACTGCGTGGCCGTGTCGCACTCGGCCGGCAGCACGTCGGAGCGGCCGGGCACGAGCAGCACGTCGTCGAACGTCAGCCCCTCGATGAGTTCGTCTGTGATCATTGCGGGTAAACTACTCCCTTCGGAAAAAAGCGAAAGGCGCGCGTCGCGCTGCTGATAGCGGGCGAAGAATTTTTTGACTGTCGGAGAAAGAGCGGCCGCGGGGAAAGGCGGAGGGTAGCAAACGGGCAGGGCGGGCGCAAGGCGGCGCGTTGCGGCGCTCTCTGGCCGTGAGCGCGCGTCGCGCCGGGGCGGGCTTCAGGGCTGTTGCGGCGGTTGTTCGTAGCCGTCCTTCCTGATCAGAAACTCGACGAGCGCCTTGCCGCGCGGCGTCTCCGCGGGCACGGCCGCGGGCCGCCCGTTGATCGTCACTTCGAGCGCGGGCGCTTTGACCTTCGCGTACTGGAGGCTCAACGTCTCCGCCGCCGAGAACTCGCGCGTCTCGTCGGCGGCGAGGATGCCGTCGGTCGTCTCTTGGTCGTCCACCTTCGAGCGCAGCCACACGTCCTCGCCCTTCGCGCGCACGCGCACGCTCAGGCCCGACGCGGCGGGCGTCGGGGCGGGCGTGTCG
>DATCVD010000857.1:0-15935 GCA_036567125.1 Pyrinomonadaceae bacterium
GCCCGGCGACTCGCGGCGGTGCGGCGGCGGGCGGGGCGGGGCGGGCGCGGACACGCGGCGAGAGTCAACTAGTTCGGACTCGTCGATTGGGCAACCGGCTGCGCCGGCGGCGGGAGGTTCAGGCGGCGCAGGAGATCGCCGAAGCGCGGGTCTGGGCGGAGGCGGTCGAAGGCCGGATCGACGGCGAGGTACGGCAGTGACGCGAAACGTTCTTCGTAAGCTTTCTCAAGCCACGCGAAGGCGGCGTCGCGGTCGTCAAGCCCCGTGTGGACGACGGCCCTCTCGAAGGGCGGGAGGTAGCCGATGCTGCGCGACAACTCCTCCATCTCGGCCAGCAGCCGGACGGCGTCGGCGCGGCGGCCCGCCCGGCCGTACGCGTAGCCGAGCGCCGCGACCGTCAGGGCCTTGTCCTGTTCGTACAACCTCTGGAAGATGGCGAGGGCCTGTTCGCTTAAGCCCTGCTGCTCGTAGACGAAGGCGAGGACGTACTGCGCGTTGACGTTCCCCGGCTTCTCGCGGAGCAGTTCGTTGAGGCAGGCGGCCGCCTGATCGTACCGGCGCAGGTTGTAGTAGGCGCGGCAGAAGTTGAGGCGCGCGGAGGAGGAGACGGGGTCGAGGTTCTTCGCCACCTCGCTCTCGGCGACGGCCTCCTTCTCGCGCCCGGTGATGAAGAGCAGGTTGGAGTGCCAGTAGCGGGCCGGCGCGTAGTTGGGGTTGATCTCGATGGCGCGCTTGAGGCCGGCCTCGGCCGCGCGCCAGTCCCAGTCGTACTTGATGCTGACGATGGCGAGCGAGGTGTGCGCCTCGGGCAGGGTGTCGTCGAGTTTGAGCGCCTCCTGCGCGGCCCAGCGCGCCTTCGTCATCGCCTCCTTCGTCTCCGTATGCCCGTAAGTCACCGCGTTCATCAGCACGTAAGTGTCGGCCAACCCGGCGTAGGCCCGCGCGTACGCCGGATCGAGATCGATGGCTTTCTGAAAGCATTCGACGGCCTTGAGGATGTTCTCCTTGTTCCTGTTCGTCCAGAAGTACCTGCCGCGCACGTACCACAGGTAGGCCTCCCGGTTCTCCGTGTCGACGTGCGCCAGCTTCCTCCAGTCACTCCGGCTGAGCCACGGCTCGATGCTCAGGGCTACGGAAGTCGCCAGCGACGCCTGAACTTCCAGAACCGTCTCCTGCTGTATCGGGTAGCGCCTGCTCCACAGCCCCGACCCGTCGGCCACCCTCACGAGCGACGCCTCCAGCACGCGCGCGTCGCCCTCGTCAACGATTGTTCCGGTGAGCACGGCGTCGGCCCCGAGCGCGCGCCCGACCTCGCGCGGGTGGCCGCCGTGGCCCTCGCCCGGCGGGACGGCCGTCGGCACTTTCACGAGCAGCGACAGCCGGGAGAGGCGCTGGCTGACGCCTTCAGTCAAGGCGCTACCCGCGATGCTCATGCCCGCGTCGCCGCTCCGGTTGACGACCGGGACCACGACGAGCGTGTAGCTCTTCTGGGCGGGGCGGAGGTAAAGGAAGGCGGACGTGAAGACCGCCAGCAGGAGGACGAGCGTTAGCGCGGCGCTCGCGGCGCGCGCTTTGAAGCCGTACGCGCGCCGCCTCCCGCCGACGCCGCCGAGGTCGTAGAGCAGTTCGCTCGCCGACTGGTAGCGCCGCTCCTTGTCCTTCTCCAGACACCGCAAGACGATGCGGCTGAGCGCCGGCGGGACTTCGGCCGGCGGCTGCGTGAGGGGCGGCGGGCGGTCGTTGAGGATGGACGAGATGGTCTCGGCGTCGCTCTTGCGCGAGAAGGGGTTCGCGCCGCTCAGCAGCTCGTAGAGCAGCGTGCCGAGGCTGAAGATGTCGCTGCGGAAGTCGAGCCGCTCGGCGCGCAACTGCTCCGGCGACATGTAGGCCACCGTCCCGATCATCGCTTCCCGCCGGGACGACAGGCTCTCGCCCCCGCCGGCGTTGTCGCGGCCCTGCTGGACGACCTTCGCCAGCCCGAAGTCCAGAACCTTCACCTGTCCGCCGGTCGTCACCATGACGTTCTGCGGCTTGACGTCGCGGTGGATGATGCCGTGGGCGTGGGCGTGGGAGAGCGCGGCGGCGATCTGCAGGGCGAGGACGACGACCTCGTCAGGTTGGAGGCGGCGGCGGCCGGCCAGCTTGGCGATGGTCTCGCCCTCGACGTACTGCATCACTATGAAGCTGTGGCCGTCGTCCTCCTCGAACCCGTGCACCGCGCAGACGTTCGGGTGGTCGAGCCGGGCCACGGCCTGCGCCTCTTTGACGAACTGCCGCTTGGCCCACACGTCGTCGACGAGCTTGCGCGAGAGGAACTTGAGCGCGACCTTCCAATCCAGCTTGACGTGCTCGGCGAGGTAGACCTGCCCCATCCCGCCCCAGCCGAGCTTGGACAGGATGCGGTACTTCCCGACCACCCGCCCGACCAGCGACTCCTCGGCCGCGCCGCGCGCCAGCACGGTCATGCCGAGGCTCAGCGCCGAACGCTCCATGAAGTCGGGCCGCGCGGCGACGGCCGCGAGCAGCGACTCGACCTCGCGGCGCACCGCATCGTCGCCCGCGCACCTCACGTCGAGGTACGCCTGCCTCTCGCCGGCCGGTAGGGCGCGGGCCTCAAGGTACAGGTCTTCGACGCGCTGCCAGTCCTTACTCTCCATTACTCAACTCGCGCAGCAGCCAAGCCTTAGCCACCTCCCAATCGCGCCTCACGGTCGCGGGCGAGACGTTTAGCACCTCGGCCGTTTCCTCGAAGGTGAGGCCGCCGAAGAACCGCAACTCGACGACGCGGCACTTGCGCGGGAGCACCCGCTCCAGGCTCAGGAGCGCGGCGTCGAGGGCCAGCAGCTCGACCGACTCCTCCCCCGGCATGAACTCCAGCCCCGTGAGCGACACGTGCACCGCCCCGCCCCCGCGCTTCAGCCGGTTCTGATCGCGCGCGTGGTTGATGAGGATGCGGCGCATGATCTTGGCGGCGACGCCGAAGAACTGCGCGCGGTTCTGCCAGTGGATTCTGTTCTGATCGGCGAGCTTGAGGAACGCCTCGTTGACGAGGGCCGTCGTCTGGAGGGTGTGGCCGGGCGACTCGCGCCGCATGTAGCGGTGTGCGATGCGGTGCAGCTCCGCCTCGATGAGCGGGAGCAGCCTTTCCAGTGCGGCCTCGTCGCCCTCGCGCCAAGAGGCCAGGAGTCTTGTGATTTCCGCGGCCGGGGGCATCCCGTGAGCTCCGTGCTGGTGAGCGGCCGGGGTCGGGTTCCGCCTGCCGCTGGCAACCGGTGGAAAAAATTGTCGGCGCGGTCGGTGGTTTTTTCGGCCGCGGCGGTGCGTTAGTCAATGAGGGAGGAAAGGCAGCGCGAGGGCGGCCCGGCGCGAGCGCGAATTCCCCCGACCGGCCCATGCGCGAAAGAGAGTTATTTATAAAGCCTCGGCCTCGACTTGGCAATTCCTTTCTTCGCTCCCGCAGGCAGGTCGCGGCGGCGCGCAGGCGTTTGACACTGACGGCACGACCGGAGGCGCACCTTGGGGAACCCCTTACGCAACTCGCTGATCACGGCCCTGACGATCTTCTTCATCCTCCTGTGCGGCGCGGCCGTCGCCGGTTGGCTCAAGCCCGCGCCTTTCGGGCAGGTCGTCGCGCGCTTGGAGCCGTTCATCTTCGTCACCATGGGCTACTGCTTCGGCCGGCTGCCCTCGCAGCAGAACGAGAAGCTGCTCAAGGAAGAGCTCGCGAGCCGGACGCAGAGGGCCGACGCCGCGCAGCACGCCAAGGAGCAGATGCAGCAGGCGCGCGAGACCCTCGAAGAGAAGATGAAGAACGTTAGGACGGCCTTAACCTCCATCCCGCCCGCGGCGGCCGCGCCCGCACGCGACGGACAGCCGGGCGGCGCGCCCGACTGCGCCCGCGCGGAACTCGTGCGGCTCGGCGTGGCGACCGCGCTCAAGATTCTTAACTCCTAGTCGCGCGCCGGGAGCCACGGCGGCGCGGCCGGATCAACTCAACCGTATAGGGGCCTAAAGACGATGCGAACCAAACAGACAGCACTCGCCCTCCTCGTCCTCCTCGCCGCCTCCGCCTCCTCCGGCTGCTTCGAGAGTAAGACCGTCGTCACGAGGGTGCGGCCGCACAGCGGCGGCGCGCGCCCCAAGCTGAACGGCGTCATGTTCGCGCTACCCCGCACGGTCGTGAAGGTCGACGTGCCGGTCATCCGCGAGCGGCGCACGCCGGGCCAGTTCTTCGCCCTCTCGCCCTTCTTCTTCCCCGGCGAGAGATTCATCGAGCCGAACGCCCCGCCGCTGCCCGCGCACGCCTTCACGCCCGCCGACCCGGCGGGCCTCAACTACAGCCTCGACGATCCGAAGTTCGGCTCGCGCGGCAAGCCCGACCCCGACGAAACCTTCATGGTCAACATCCGCGCCGGGCGCTTCGAGACCAAGACGCTGCTGCTCGACGTGACCGAGGACGGCATCGTCGCCAAGGCCGAGGCGGAGTCCACGGACGAGACCATCGACTTCGTGACCGGCGGCCTCAGGTCCGTCGCCACCATCGCGGCCCCGCTGCTCCCCTTCGGCATCGGCGACGCGGAGCGGTTCGCCCGCCTCAACGACTCCCTGCGGGGCGACCCGCGGCTCGCCGCCCTGCTGGCCGGCCCCGGCGCGCTGCAGGGCGAGGAGGCGCGGCGGCGGCTGGAGGAAATCTTCTTCGCCAAGCTGACGGATCGGGAGAAGCTCATCTACAGCTCGCTGCCGCGCGACTACAAAGAGTTCCTCCGCGATCAGATCACGTTCGAGTACCTGCTCCAACTGACCGAGGCCGAGCGCGACTTCTTCTGGACGCTCTCGCGCGCCCAGAGGGACTACTTCACCGCCCTGCCAACCGATCTCAAGGCCGAGCTGCCGCGCGCCAAGATCGCTTACGACAAGATTCAGGGCTTCATCCGCGAGCGCGAGAACTTGGTGCGGAGCGAGCCGCAGCCGGGGTCGCCCGCCGAGACGCTGGCGAAGAAGCTGGCCGAGATCGACGACTACATCAGGAGCTACAAGCAATCCTTCTTCACCGGCACGAGGGCGCGGTCGAGCTGGACGGGCAACTTCGAGTTCGACCCGCGGCCGTCGAACGTCGAGGTGCGCCTCTTCGACTACTCCGAAACCGAGGGCGTCTGCCGCGACATCACCCACGCCATCGGCGGCAAGACGATCAAGCCGCCGCCCCACTTCATGGACGGCAGCCGCGGATCGTGCGCGGACTCGCGCGGCGTCATCCTGCGCCTCGACGTGCCGGCCGCGCAGCTCGCCGAGAACCTGCGCCTCGCCAACTTCGACGACTCGGGCGAGCGCGGCTTCTACTACCGCGTGCCGGCTAAAGTCACGGCGCTGCTGCTCGAAGAGTCGGCCGGGGAGGGCGGGGGGTTCCGGCAGGACGAGATCGCGCGCGAGGAGATGGCCGTCGCGCAGCTCGGCCGCACGGTCTCGCTGCCCGCCTCCACGGGCGGCCGGCGCAGCAGTTACAAGATCGTCTATTACGACGCGACCGGAGCCGTCCGCACCTTCAACATCGGCTCGGACGCGCTCATCCAGAAGTCGAACGCGGAGGACATCGAGGCGACCGTCACGGAGCTGCGCGACGCGAAGGTGAAGGGCCTCCGGCGCGAGACCGAGGAGCTGAAGGCCCGGAAGGACAAGCTCGACGCCGAGAAGGCGCTCAGGCAGGCGCAGCAGGAGAACGCCAACGGCAACTCTAACAGCAACAACTAGCCGCCGGAGAGGAGAGTGTCGAGATGAGCAGGAAGGGTTTACGCACTTTCGGGTTCCACAGTCAGGACGGCGGCAACCTCGCCGCCGCCCTCCGGCCGGAGCCCGACGCCGCCGCGCGCGCCGCGGGCATCGAGCGGCTCTCGCAGATCGACCCGGAGACGGCCGCGCGCCAGTACGTCGAGAACGCCCTCGCCAGCAGCGACGTGCCCGCCTTCACCGCCGACGAGGTAGGCGGCCTGAGCAGCGAGTTCAGGACGATCGGCACGGAGACCGTGCCCCTGACCGGCACCCGCACCGTCAAGTTCCGCCAGCACTACCGGAGGGTGCCCGTCTACGGCTCGCTCGTGACGGTCGAGCTGGACGAGGGGAACGAACTCGTCTCGATGAGTTCGTCGCTGGCCGAGCCGCACAACGTCGATCCCGTGGCGAAGCTCCCGCCCGCCGAGGTGCTCGAAATCGTCCGCGCGAACGCCGGCTCCGGCCCCCGGCCGCTCGACGCCGTGCCGCGGCTCTTCTACTACTTCGACGATCAGGTCGCGCGCTGGCGCCTCGCCTACGTCGTCGAGCGCGTCACGAAGTACGGGCCGGGGGGCGAGGCCGGGGCCGCGCCGCACGTCGCCGGCATCGTCGACTTCGTCGTCGACGCGCACACCGGCGAGATCGTCGCCCAGCCTTCGCGCACGCCCAGCGTCCAGCCCGCCGTCGACACGGCGGTTGACGGCCTCGGCGTCAACCGCCGCTTCTCCTTCTCAGTCGATCCCGTCACCTTCCGCCGGCAGATGCACGACCCGGCGCTCAACGTCCGCACCCATGACTTCCGCTTCAACGACGTGGAACTGATGGGGGCGTCCCTGCCCGGCGGCTTCGTGTCCCTTCCACCGCCGCCGTGGAGTCCGGCCGCCGTCAGCGCCCACGCCAACGCGACCGAGGTCGCCACCTTCCTCCGCGAGGTGCTCGGCCGCAACGGCGTGGACGCGCGCGGCGGCCGGCTCGTCTCCAGCATCAACTGCACTTGGCAGCGCCTCGGCAGCGTCGGGCAGGAGTGGCGCAACGCCGCGTGGATCAGCACCCAGATGGTCTACGGCCAGCGGCGCGTCGACGGCAGCCTGCGCTCCTACGCGCTGGCCCTCGACATCGTCGCCCACGAAATCTTCCACGGCGTCATCGAGCACACGGCCGATCTTCAGTACCTCGGCATGCCCGGCGCGCTCAACGAGTCCTACGCCGACATCTTCGGCATCATCGTCTCGAACGCCCGGCAGCCCGACATCGATCAGTGGAACTGGGTGATGGGCGAAGACCTCGACGGGACGGGCGTCCCGATCAGAGACCTGCGCGACCCCGAACGGCACGGCCAGCCCGCGCACATGCAGGACTACCGGCGGCTTCCGCTCGACGACGACAACGGCGGGGTTCACGTCAACAGCGGGATTCACAACCGCGCGGCCTTCCTGATCATCAGCGCCAAAGATGATCAGGGCCGCCACCTCTTCGACGCCCGCTCGGCCGCCGCGATCTTCTACGTCGCCCTCACGGCCCACCTCTCCCGCCAGTCGGACTTTTCCCACGCGAGGCTCGCCGCCGTGCTCGCGGCTCAGACGCTCTTCCGCAATGACCCCGCCCGCGGGGCGAAGGTCAACGCAGTCAAGGACGCCTACGCGAGCGTCGGCATCGACGGGGCCGAGACGTTGGCCGACGTGGACACCCGACGGCGCTCCCCCGACGGCGACGCCCGGCCCCTGACGGACGGTGCGAGCAGGGGCCCGGATTGGTCGGGGGAGATCGAGTCGGCGCTGGAGGCGATCCAGCTTTTAAAGTTGCTCCCCGAGGACGAGCGCACGGGCCACTACGATGATGTCGTCGCGCCGCTCATCAGACGGGCCGCCGCCGCCGTCCGCCCGCAGGAGCCGGCCTCCGTCGCGCAGTGGCTCCAGATTCAATCCTCCACCCTCAACTGGGCCGTCGAGGGCATTTCGGAAGTCACCTACGAGCTGAGCCGGAACCAGCCCGAGGCGTTGGAGCAGGCGCTCTCGATGCTCCCTCCCGAACAGCGGATACGTGTCAGACAACTCCTCAAAGAGTTGAGCGGTCAGGAGAACCTTCCGCCCGCCACCGCGGCGCGGCACGCCGGGGCCGCCGCCGACTTCCTGAAACTCGCCACCGCGCTGACCGCGGCCCCGCCTTCGGAGACGCGCATTTTCGCGGAGTTCGTCGGCGGCGGCACGTTCCAAAGCTCGCGGGGCTTTCCGGTCTATCGCGGCACCCTCAGTCTCCTCACCCCGGAGGGCCACGCGGCCGCAACCTTCAGCTGTAACAACGGCGGCGGCGCGCCGAATTTTCGGATGAGGAACGGCCCGCTGCCGCCGGGGGTGTACCGCGTCAGCAACCACCGCCCGAACCGGACGACGCGGGGGATGGTGCACCAGAGCGTCGGCTACTCTTTCGATCTCGACCCCACGGACGGAACGCAGGTCTTCGGGCGTAGCCTGTTCCGCATCCACCCGGACGGCAACCCGCTCGGGACGAACGGCTGCATCGGCGTGCGCGAAGACGCTGCGGCCCTGAGGGATTGCGAGGCGCGCATCGCAGCCCTGCTGCGCGACGACGGGCCTTTCAAAATCCTGATTCGGTACTGACGTGAACGGAGTCTCGGGCGGGGGCTAGCACAGTGCCGGCGGCCGCAGGGCCGAGCAGGCCCGAGCCTCCCGCCATTCTCCCGCCAACCCGGCGGAACCCGTCCGGGCCGGCGGCCGCCACTCATGCGGGAGCTTGGAAGTCGTGAACCCCCGTGCTCGCTCCGTCCTCACCCCCTCACCCGTCGACTAAATTCCCACGACCGGCACGCGGGAGGCGCAGAGAAATAAAAAGACGCCCGCAGTCATACTAGAGGAGGGGTGAAGCGGATGCCTCGGAAGAGAGTGTCCCTCATGTTCGATTTCGGGGGGCACGTCAACAACGAGACCGTCAGCAAAAAGGTGGGCGGGGTGGACACCAGCGTCTTCGTGCCGCGGCCCAAAATCTTTCGCAGCTATCTGGGCTTCAACTCCGCGACGGAGCTGAACGATCTGCCCGTCCCGCTCACCCTCCAAATCGAGGAGTGGCTCGTTCATCTCGGGACGACCGAGTCCATCGGCTTCACCACGGACAACGGCGCGTTCCTCTGATGCTCAGTTAACCCGCACGCGGTATTCCCGGCACACGGATGTCGCCGCCGTCATCCGGGAGGTCACGTTGGCGAACGAGAAGGACGGGCGGTGTCAATTCGACGGCGACGGCCGCGCGGCGAAAATCCTCGGCGGCGATGGGAAGTGTTACCCCGCCGCGACGGCGCGGTGAAGGGGAACGAGCGCCATGGCTGTAGCCCGGCCGGGCGCGGAAGTTTAACGCAGTAATGTTGAAACAGGCTCTCGGATGGAAGGAGAATCAGGATGAAGTGGACGTTTCGCTTGCGTGGTAAGGACGTGACGCTGACGAGTGTTCAGAGCGCCGTGGCCGTGCGCCCGAGCGACGAGGCGCGCAGCCGGGCGGCCTCGCGCCCACGGCTAGTCCGCCAGTTCGGCGGCGCGGTGAGAGACACGTCAGCCGGCGGGAGGTTCGGGCTGGATTTGCCCGCGCGTAATCGTCAGCTTTTCGAGCGGGCCGGCTGGCTCTTCGTCGAGCCGAAGCCGGAGGTCGAGGGCGCGGCGGCGATCACGCGGGCCACGGTCGCGGACGCCGCGGCCGTCCAGCAGGTCTTCGTAGACGGCTCGGGCAACGTGCAGATCACCACCGACCTGCTCACCGTCAAGCTCGATCCGGAGATGCCGGAGTCGGAGGTCAAGCAGCGCCTGAAGGGTGACGGCTTAAGCGTCGTGCGGCAGCTCCGCTTCACGCCCAACACGTACGAAGTCCGCGCGCTCAACCGCAGGCCGCTGCCGGAGCTGCTACAGGCCGTTCAAGATAAGCCGCACTACCTCTTCGCCGAGCCGATGCTGTTGCAGGCCATCACCGGGCGCTTCAGACCGACCGATCCGGACTTCGGCAGGCAGTGGCAGCACAGTAACGACGGGTCGAACGGCGGCACCGCCGGGGCGGACATCCGCGCGGAGCAGGCTTGGGAGCTGACGCGCGGGCGCGGCCCCGACCGCCCCGTGCGCATCGCCGTCATCGACAACGGGATGCAGGTGCGCCACCCAGACCTGAAGGCGGGCGTCGTGGCCGGCGGGTCGTTCCAGTCGGGCGGGTTCGGCTCCTCAACCTTCGTGAAGTACAAGCCCGGCGCGACCGGGTTCCCCGACGAGGCGCACGGGACGTTCTGCATGGGCATGGCCGGGGCGCGCATGAACAACAAACGCGGCGGCTGCGGCGCGGCCCCGGAGTCCGACCTGATCGCGGTCGCCTGCCTCGACGATCAGGTCGGCACGCAGACGACGCTGGCCCGCGCCGTGGCTTTCGCGGCCGACCCGACGCGCGAGGACTCAACCTCGACGGCCGCCGCCGGGGCCGACGTGATCGCGTGCAGCCTAGGCCCGAACGGGGCCGACTGGGAGCTGACTTCCATCCTCGACATCGCCATCCGCTTCGCCGCCAATCAGGGGCGCGGCGGTCTCGGGACGCCAATCTTCTGGGCGGCGAGCAACGGCCACTTCCAGATCGAGCGCGACGAAGTCTCGTCGCACCCGGACGTGATCGCCGTGGGCCGCTCGGATCACAACGATCAGGCCGACGGCTCCGCCTTCGGCCCGAAGCTGGAATTCCTAGCCCCCGGCGTGGACGTTTACAACACCACCTCGGGGAGCAAGTACAGGTTCTGGACGGGCACGAGCTTCGCCGCGCCGCTCGCCGCCGGCGTCGGGGCGCTCGTCCTCGCGCGCAACCCGCAGTGGACGGGCCAGCAGGTGCGCGAGCGCCTGCGCGAAACTTGCGACAAGGTGGGCGGGGTGACGTACAATTCACAGGGCCACCACAACGAGTACGGTCACGGCAGAGTTAACGCCGCGCGGGCGGTACAGTGAGGGATTCGGAATGAAGGAACGCAGTTTCGTGCAGAGAAACAAGCGCGTGCAGTTGCACGAGCTGACCGACCTCGTCGCTTTGCGCAAAGAGGAGGCGGGGGGCGACGCCCGGAGCGGGAGCGACATCACCGAGCGGATCGCCCCCGACGTTCCGGCGTCGCAGCTGCGCGCCTTCGAGAAGGCGGGCTGGGTGTTTCAGGAGCGGGGGGCCGCCGCCGCGGCGGCCCCCGAAACCGCGCAGCAGGCACAGGTCTTCGTCAAGTCCGGCGGCCGCCTCGCGCTCGGCACGAACGCGCTGACCCTCCAGTTCAAGGACAGGCTTTCGGAAGAGGAAGCGAACGCGGCGCTCCAGCCCTACGGGTGCCGCGTCATCGAGAGTCTATCTTTCGCCCCCGGCCTGTTTCGCGTCGCCGTGGTTGACACCGCGCAGGGGGACGCGATGGACACGGCTGACCGAGTGTCGAACTCGGGCCTCGTCGAGTTCGCCGAGCCGGAACTGATAGAAGTGACCGGCCCCCGCTCGCCGTGAAACCCGTCGGGAGAACCCCACAGCTCAACCCGAATTTCGACGAGGGTAGTGACGCGGCTATCGATCACCTACCCCGACCCGTTACGGGCGCAGCTGAAAAATCAGGAAGAGACATTGGAAAGTTACCGGACGACGCTTTCGTCCTGCCCCCCGAGTTGCGGCCGTGGCGGGCTTCGGTGGCGTCTTCGTGGGCGGCCCTGACGCCGGGGCCGGAGCGGAGGATCGTCAGTTTGCTGTGAGCCGGAGCACATCCTTTGACCCGACAGACCTCCGCCACGGGACTTCGATGATGGGCCTATAGTTTCCACACCTCCGGCGACGAGCGCGTCCGTATCTCCCTTCAGGAGCGCTCCCAGTTGTCGAGGTGGTCTAATAAGAAGTCTATACTCAGCGAGTGCTTGGTGGCGTCGGCGTCCCGCAGGAAGATGACGCTCGTCCAGCCCTTCATCCCGACGGGCGTGTACACCTCACCGCCCACCGTCAGCTTCCTCCCCGAGATGGCCCTGATCAAAATCCTCTCGTACTGCGAGCGCGAGAGCAGCCGCTCCGGGAATATCCGCTCCCAGCGGCAAAGCCTCCCGACGTTGTCGTAAGACTTAGGCCGGTCGGGCAGTTGCAGGAGCGAGGGGGCCGCGCCGCTGATCACGGTGTGGATGAGCCGCAGGGTGAAGGGATCGGCCACTTTGGCAATCGATCTCGTGAAGCGGCCGAGCACCTCCCGCGCGATCTCACGCATGGAGACGGGGCCGGGGGCTTCGCCCGTCGCCGCCCGCCCCGCCCCGACGGTCTCCCAGACGCGCGCGTCCGGGTCTTCGACGAACGGGTTGCGGGGGAAGCAGTTGAAGCGGGCCAGCCAGCCCTTGCGCGAGGTGTGCGGCATGGGCTTGAAACCCGCGACGCGCGGGATGCCCTTCTGCTCCAGTTGTCCCAACTCGAAGGATTCCCACCTCATCACTTCGCGGACGACGCCGGTCACGAGCGTGGCCGTCGCGATCATGAGCGAGGAACTCGGCGTGAAGTCGGCGGTCACCTCCACCCTGTCCCCCCTCGGGCGCACGCCGATCCCCGTCGAGCGCTTGTTGGCGGCCAGCAGCATGACCGGGGCGGGCAGGATGTAGGAGAGCAGCAGCGCGCACTTCTCGGCGGTCTTACCCCTCGCCCTCTCGGCCTCCGGTAAGTCGAACGAGACGTTGTAGTGCGTGCTGAAGGCGAGCAGGCGGGTGCTGTTCCCGGTTCGCCTCTCCCAGTCGTCAAGCTCGTCGCGGACGAACATGATCGACTCCCACAGCGACCGGCCCGCGCGGACGGCGCAGCCCCTCCCGATCTCGACGAGCGGCGTCGCCACCTCGATGACGCCGTTGTCGAAATAGATCGCGCCGCCCGTCGGGATGTGGTAGGAGGAGGCGATCCGGTGCATCAGCTCCCCCCTGATGAAGCCCCTCGGGTCTTCGAAGACGTCTCGCGGGTTCACCTCCCGCTCGTTAAGGACGAAGATGAACTCGGACTCGATGCCGATGGCGGGGTGCTTCGGCGTTGATACGCCCTCGCCCCCCCGCCCGGCGGCGGCGCTCGCCCCATGCCCCTTCTTCTTCTCCCCGCCCATTGTTCGCTAACCCACTACTTCAGTCGTCGGAGAAGCCGTGCGGGACGACGGTCACGTAGCCCAGATCGACGTGGAGGTGATCCATCGTGAGGCCGGGCGAGTACCCGAACGGGCGCGCCCAAGCGGACGGCATCACGGAGGCGGCGATCTGCGCGTACCGCTCGATGCCCTCTTTCGTGTTCATGTAGTCGGCCCCCACCCGGTAAATGTTCACCGCCGTGGCCCAGTTGTGCGTCGAGGCGAAGGTCGTGAGTTCGTGCGCCGGCGAGCGGTAACCGCCGTTGGCCGCGATGTGGACGTAGGTGCCCACCTTCTCCCTGAACAGTTCGAGGTAGGCGGCCGTCAGGGCCACGGCGCAGGGCACGTATCTGGGGAACGTCCTGATCTGCTCGGCCTCGCGCAGGTCGATGTTGACGAACTCCCACAGGCTGAAGTGGGGGGTCAGCTTCACGTCGAGCGCCGTCCGCCACGCGTCCACCTCGTAGAAGAAACGCGGCAGCCGGTGCGCCCGCCCCTCGCGGTCGGTTAAGAGTTCGCCCGGCCGGAGGAGCTTTCGGTAGCTCTCGTCCAAGGCGCGGGCGTCGACGATCTTCAGGGCGGGGGGCAGGCTATCGATCATGGCTCACCGGGATGATTCCTACGCCTCGACGAGGTGCTCGTAAACGGCTCTTGAGACTTTGGCGATTGTGTCGGGGTCGCCCGACGCGCCCGGCTCCCAACTGGTGAGCACGCTGACGGCGTACGGCCTCCTGTTTTTGAGGAACACCAACCCCGCGTCGTGGGACACGGTGGAGATGTTACCCGTCTTGTGGGCGATGCGCGCGCCGGCGCGCGCCGCTTCGGGAAGCCCCGCCGGTATCCCGCTGTTGTACTCCTGCTGGAAGAGTATTTCGAGCATCCTCTGCGCGTCCTCGGCCGCGAACCCTTCGCCCTCCTGCAAGACGCGGAACAGGCTCAGGAGGCCGTTGGCCGTGACCATGTTGTTGACCCCGGCGTCGTAAGCCTTGGCGTCCTCGACCCCGCGGCGGACTTCCACCCCTTTGACGCCGAGGCCGGCCAGCGTGGCCCTGACCTGCTCGACCCCGATCAAGTCAAGGAGTAAATTCGTCGCCAGATTGTTGCTCGTCACGATCATGTGGCGGGCCAGTTCGCCCAGCTTCATGGTCTTCCCCAGCGCCGCGTAAACGGCCGAGCCGGAGTCGCGCTCGTGTTCGAGGCAGAAAGGCTTCCCGTCGACGACGCTGAAGAAGCGGTTCCTGACGTGGAGGTTCGCGGAGAGGCCGAACCTTCCCTTACCGGCGGCGGAGAACAGGCCGAGGAGGACGGCCACCTTCATCGTGCTGGCCGCGTGGAACCACGAGTCGCCCCTGAAGCTCCACGACGTTTCGCTCTCGTAGTCGTAGTACGACGCGGCTACCCGGCTCCCCCGACTGTCACTCTCGATGCCCAGCACTTTACCCAGCAGGGTGGAGTTCTTACCCGAAGTGGATGAATTCATTTACGCTCTCTTGGCGGTTCGCTCGCGCGCGCCGCCGACCTGCTCGCGGGCTTTCAGGACGTTTCGCTCGAATGGATGTGACGCGCCTACGCGGGCCGGGAAATGGTAGCCCATGAGTCAGGTTACACGAAAGAGGCGGTGGGCGGGGGTTGGAGTCCCGGCCGGGAGTTCCTTTAGAGTGAGCGGCCGGCGGACGCCGGGGGACGGGCCGGGAAAATAGTACCGAAAAAATCCTTGCGGCGCGTGGGCCGGGGCAGCGCGCGGGCGTCTATCAGGTTAGAGGCGATGTTACGAAGCGCGGAAGCGACGGCGGCGGCGGCGGGGCTGCACGAGGAGACGTTCCTCGCGCGCTACGGGCGGCTGCTCGCTTGGGCGCTCCAGTTGACGGGCGGCGACCGCGGGCAGGCCGAAGACTTGGTGCACGACGCCTACATCCAGTTCACCTTGAGCAGCCCCGATCTCGCCGGGATTCGGAACCTCGACGGCTACCTCTACACCATGCTGCGCAACCTGCGCCTCTCCCAGATCAGGCGTCGCCAGCACGCGCCGGGCCGCTCGCTCTCCGCGCTGCAATACGACTCGGCCGAGCTGAGCCTGCGCGCGGTCGATCCGCGCGATCAGATCAGGGTGCAGGACGAGCTGCGCCAAATCTGCCGCTACGCCTGCATCCGCAAGGAGACCTCGAAGGCCGGGAGCGTCCTGCTGCTGCGCTTCATGCTCGGCTACTACCCGCGCGAGATCGCGCAGGTCATGCGCGCGAGCCGGCAGGCGGCCGAGGAGCGCCTGCGCGTGGCGCGCGGCGAGGCCCGCAGCTTCCTCGAAAATCCGGGCGGGCTTGACTTCATCCGCGGGCACGGCGGGGTGAGCGTCGGCCCCGAAGGCTACGCGCGACCGACCGACGAGCTGCTGCACGATCTGCGCCGCGCCGTCTTCGCCTCGTGCCGCGGCGACTGCCTGACGGCCGCGCGCCTCGCCGAGCTGTACCGCGACGCGGGCGATGAAACGCCCGTCGAGGCGGAGACGCTCGCGCACGTCGTGAGCTGCCCGCGCTGTTTGGACGCCGTCAACCGACTGCTCGGCCTGCCGCTGCTCGCCGAACGTTACCCGACCGACACTATGGGAACCGACTCGCGCCCGAAGGGCGGCGGCGGCACGACGGCCGACGGCGAAGATCAGATCGCGGGGCGCTGCCGGCGGCGCGCGCGCGAGACGTTCGAGCACCGGCCGCAGGAGCTGCGCGTCTCCGTCAACGGCTACGTCATGGCGTCGCAGAAGATCGGGGCGCGCGTCAGCGAGCAGGAACTCAGCGTGGCGGCCGACGAGAGGATCGATTTCGTCGAGGTGTTCAGCGAGCAGGAGATCAGGCTGCTGTTCCTGTGCGTGGACGAGCCGCCGCCCGCGGGGCCGCACAGCCGCTCCCTCAAGGTCGACTTAAGCGACGGCCGCTCGCTCGAAGCGACTTTGAGTTTCAGCAGCCCGTGGCCGACCGTGCGGATCGCTTATAGCGATCCGGAGTTCGAGGCCGCGGCGGCCCGGCAACCGGCGGCCGTGATCGATTCGCCC
>DATCVD010000858.1:0-6167 GCA_036567125.1 Pyrinomonadaceae bacterium
GGCGCGCCCGGCGGAGACCGCGCCCCGGCCGTCGCGCCCGCGGCGGCCGGTTTGCTATAGTGCGCGACGCATGATCGCGCACACCTTCGACGAAGCCCTCACGCGGATTCGATCCCTCGTCGCGGACTTCCGGAGGGGCGAGGCCCACTTCCTCTCGCCGGCCTACAACGAGGCGCGCGTCCGCGAAGACTTCATCAACCGCTTCTGGATGGCTCTGGGTTGGGACGTGACCCACGACGTGCAGAAGAACCCTTACGAGCGCGAGGTCGAGGTCGAGGCCGCGCTCAAAATCGAGGGGCGCGGCAAGCGCGCCGACTACAGCTTCGCCGTCGCGCCCAACTTCCGCGACCCGCGCTTCCTCGTCGAGGCCAAGAAGCCCTCCCGCCAGCTCGCCAACGCGCAGGACTACTTCCAAACCGTCCGCTACGGCTGGCACGCGCACACGCCCGTCGCCGTGCTGACCGACTTCGAGGAGCTGCACGTCCTAGACTGCCGCTACAAGCCCGACGTGGCGTCCGTGCTCGGTTACGCCGCGCTGCAAAAGTTCCACTACACGGACTACGCCGACGAAGAAAAGTTCCGGCGCATCTACCACCTCTTCTCGCGCGAGGCGGCGGCGGCGGGCGCGCTCGCGGCCTACTCCGCGCAGCTGCCGAAGCCCGCCGCGCGCAGGGGGCAGCGCGCCCTCTCCGCGCGGGGCGCGTTCCAGAGCATCGACGAGGCGTTCCTGCAAGACCTCGACGGCCACCGCGAGCAACTGGCCCGCGCCTTCAAAAGCGCCGACCCCGCGCTCGACGGGCCGCAGCTCACCGAGGCGACGCAGCGCACGCTCGACCGCCTCGTCTTCATGCGCTTCCTCGAAGACAAGCTGATCGAGGCCGACGAGCTGGTCGAGCCGCTGGCCCGATCCGAGCGGCCGTGGGCCGACTTCGTCGCCGCCTCGCAGCGGCTCAACCGCGTCTACAACGGCATCATCTTCCGCCCGCACGACATCGACGCGGCCGGCTTCCGCGCGGACGAGTCGGCCTTCCGCGACATCTGCGCCGCGCTGTCGCACCACCGCTCCGTCTACCGCTTCGACCTGATCCCGATCCACATCCTCGGCAGCATCTACGAACGCTTCCTCGGCAAGACGATCGTGGCGACCGAAGACGCGGCCCGCGTCGAAGACAAGCCGGAGGCGCGCAAGGCGGGCGGGGTTTACTACACGCCGGAGTACGTCGTCCGCTACATCGCCGGGGAGACGGTCGGGCGGCTGGTCGCGGGGAAGACGCCGGAGCAGATGCGGGCGATGCGGTTCGCCGACATCGCGTGCGGGTCGGGGTCGTTCCTGCTCGGCGTCTACGACCTCCTCCTGCGCTTCCACGCGGCCTACTACAACCGCAACCGGCGGACGCGCGCCGAGGGGCAGAAGGCCGGCGCGGTCGCGCAGCCGGACGGCACCCTCCGGCTCTCGCTGCTGCAAAAGCGCACCATCCTGCTGAACAACGTCTACGGCGTGGACGTGGACGCGCAGGCGGTCGAGGTCGCGCAGCTCTCCCTGTACCTGAAGCTGCTCGAAGAGGAGACGACCGCGACGGCCCACGCGCACCAGCTCGCCTTCCGCGAGGCCCTGCTCCCCTCGCTCTCCGACAACGTCAAGAGCGGCAACTCGCTCGTCGACTGGGACATCTCCGCGGGCCAACTCCTCGACCGGCAGATCGACCCTCGGGACGAGCTTAAACTAAACCCGATGAGCTTCGCGCAGGAGTTCCCGCGCGTCATGCGCGGCGGCGGCTTCGACGCAATCGTCGGCAACCCGCCGTACCGGATGCTACAGCCGCACAACACGGACAGTGCGACCCTGTCCTACCTGCGCGAAACCTACGTCGCGGCCGAATTCAAAATAGAGATCTCCCACCTGTTCCTTCAGCGCGCCGTCTCCCTCCTGAAAGGCGGCGGGTACTTGGGCTACATCGTCCCGACGACGCTGCTTAACAACGTCTACGCCGAAGCCCTGCGCGACTGGCTGCTCGGCGAGTGCCGCGTCGAACTGATCTCGGTGGCGCGCGGGCGCGTGTTCGCCGACGCCGACGTTCACACCTCGGTCGTCGTCCTCCGGCGCGAGCCGGACGAACAGGCGCGCGCGGCTCACGAAGTCCGCACCACGTCGAGTCTGGGCGAGGCCTTCGCGCAAAACCCGACGGGTTATTCGCGCGTCCGGCAGGAAAGATTTCAGGCGCTTCCGGGCCGCGTCTGGAACATCCAGCTTAACGAAGACAACGCGCCGCTCATCACGCGGCTCACGCGGGGCGCGCGGAATTTAGCGCCGCTGGAGAAAGTTGCTACCATCAACCGGGGGCTGGTCACCGGCGACCGCGATAAGTATTTTGCCGAGACTAAAAAAACCGAGGCGCACGCCCCGATACTCACGGGCGGCGACGTGAATCGCTACTTCACGAAGCCGCCGAGCGCCTACGTCCTCTTCGAGCGCCCCAAAGCCGGCGGCGGCTGCTGGGACGGGGAGGTGCATTTCGCGCCGCACAAAATCGTGATGCGGCAGATCGGCGAGCAGCCGACCGCGAGCCTCATTCGTGAGCCGTTCGCCGTCACGGCCAACGTTTTCACCGTCCGCGCCGGCGGCCTGCGCGGCGAGTTGTATTTGCTCGGGCTGATCAACTCGAAGTTGATCGCTTACTTCTGGCGGGTGATGTTCGCCGACTTCAAAAGCTCCTTCCCGCAGGTGACGATATTCAGCCTCTCGCAGATTCCGATCCGCGAGATCGACTTCTCCGACGCGGCCGACGCGGCGCGCCACGACCGCGTCGTCGCGCTGGTCGAGCAGATGCTGGGGGCGAGGCGGCGGTCGGCGGGCGCGCGCACGGAGGCCGAGCGCGCCGTCTTCGAGCGAAAGTGCGCCGCGATTGACGGGCAGTTGGACGAGCTGGTTTACGAGTTGTACGGGTTGACCGAGGCGGAGCGCGCGCTGGTCGAGGGCGGGAACCGATGAAGCGTTACGTCATCAAGCGCGACGGCGCGGCCGCGTCGCCCGACCGGCTGGCGCGCTACCGCGAGGAGCTGAACGAGGAGCAGTTCGCGGTGGCGACCGCGCCGGCGGGCGCGGCGCTCGTCATCGCGGGCGCGGGGTCGGGGAAGACGCGCGCCATCACCTACCGCGTCGCCTACCTCGTCGAGCACGGCGTCGCGCCCTCGCGCGTGATGCTGGCGACGTTCACGAACCGCGCCGCGCGCGAGATGCTGCGGCGCGTCGAGCGGCTCACCGGCGGCGACGTGCGCCGGGTGTGGGGCGGCACGTTCCACCGCATCGCCAACCTCGTCCTGCGCCGCCACGCGCAGTCAATCGGCTACAGCGAGAACTTCTCCATCCTCGACAGCGAGGACGCGCGCGACTTCATCTCCGCCTGCGTGGACGACGCCGGCGTCGACACGCGCGCCCGCCGCTTCCCCAAGGCGGAAGTCCTCCAAGACATCATCAGCTTCGCCAACAACACGGATCGCCCGATCCCGGACGTGGTCGCGCGCCGCTACTCGCACTTCGAGCCTCTGACCCAACAGATCGCGCGCGTGGACTCCGTCTTCATGGACAGGAAGCGCGCGCGCAACGTGATGGACTACGACGATCTGCTCCTCAACTGGAAGCGCCTGCTCCTTGAGAAGCCCGAGATCGCCGCCCTCTACGCCGGGCAGCTCGAGCACATCCTCGTCGACGAGTATCAGGACACGAACAAGCTGCAAGCCGAGATCGTCGATCTGCTCGCCGTCAAGCACCGGAACGTGATGGTCGTCGGCGACGACGCGCAGGCCATCTTCGCTTGGCGCGGCGCGGAGTGGACGAACATCTACGAGTTCCCCAAGCGTTACCCGGAGGCGCGCGAGTACCGCTTGGAGCAGAACTACCGCTCGACGCCCGAAATCATCGGCCTCGCCAACGTCTCCATCGCCGCGAACCGCAAACAGTTCCCCAAGACGCTGCGCGCGGTGCGCCCGTCGCTCGGCCTGCGCCCCGCGCTCGTGCCCTGCCGCGACGCCGACCAGCAGGCCACCTTCATCGCCGCGCGCGTGCTTGAGCTGCGCGACGAGGGAGTCCCGCTCGAAGAGATCGCCGTCCTCTACCGCTCGCACTACCACTCGCTCGAACTCCAACTTGAGCTGACGCGCCGCGGCGTCCCCTACTCCGTCCGCAGCGGCGTCCGCTTCTTCGAGCAGGCGCACATCAAGGACGTGGTCTCGTACCTGCGCCTCACCGCCAACCCGCGCGACGAGATGGCTTGGAAGCGGTGCCTGCGGCTCGTCCCGAACGTCGGCCCGGCCACCGTCAGCCGCGTCTGGGAGCAGCTCTCCTTCGCGCCCGATCCGCTCGCCTTAGTGCTGCGCGGCGGTGCCGACTTCGCCGTCCGCCAGCGCGGCACGAACTGGCAGGAGTTCCGCGCGCTCCTCGAAGACTTGACGCGCGACGACACGCGCACGAACCCCGCGCGACAGATCGAACTGATCCTCGCGCGCGGCTACGAAGCATACCTTTCGGCCACCTACGAGAACGCCGAGGCGCGCCTCGAAGACCTCCGCCAGCTCGCGCGCTACAGCACGCGCTTCAGCTCGGCCGAAGAATTCCTCTCCGAACTCGCCCTGCTCTCCACCGAACGCTACGGCGCGCCGCAGCCTTTGACCGGCGAAGACGTGGTGCAGGGCGACGACGAGGACGAGCTGCTCACCTTAAGCTCCGTCCATCAGGCGAAGGGCCTTGAGTGGCGCGCGGTCTTCATCACCTGGGCCGCCGACGGCAAGTTCCCCTCGCCCCGCAGCCTGCGCGAGACGGAGGGCGAAGCGGAGGAACGACGCCTCTGGTACGTCGCCGTCACGCGCGCCCGCGATCAGCTCTACATCACCTACCCGCTGATGGTCGTCGATCACACGCGCCAGACCGTGCTGCAACGCCCCTCCCGCTTCGTCACCGAAGTCCCCCCCGACCTCTACGAAATCTGGTCGCTCGAAGAGGAGGCCGCGCAACTCCCCGCCGCCGACGCCCCGCCCGAACTCCCGCCCGCGGGCGACGACGGCGAGCCTGACGGCTACGTCAACTGACCTCGGCGCGCTGCGAGCGGTTGCGGCGGAAGAATTAAACGCGGAGGAGCGCGGAGGAGCGCGGAGGATTTAGTTGCCCCTGCGCTCCCCCGCGCCCTCTGTGTTTAATTTCCGGTGTGGTGGGCGAGGTGGCGCAGGGTGACGGGCGGCCGGTAGTCGGGCAGCTCCGGCACGTACTTGCGCACGTTGTCGTCGAGCGAGAGCCTATCCTGTCGCGCGAGCAGCGCGGCCGCCACCGCCGGCGGGCGTGACTCGAAGCCCGTACGAAGGGCCGCGCGCGGAGGCCGCCGCAAAAAACATCGACGCGTTTGTCGCGGGAAACGCCCGCGCGCTACACTCGCCGCTGCCGGCCCGCCCGAAACGCGATGACGAACGACACTGAAGAACCCGCGCCCACGGTCGAACGCTCGGTCGCGGTCGCGTCGAAACTCTACTACGATCTGAACGCGAGCGGCGCGGCGGCGAGCGCGCCGCTCCTCGTCGCGCTGCACGGCTACGGCAGCAACAAGGGCTGGATGATGCGCGAGGCCCGGCGGTTCGCGCCCGAGGGCTTCGCCGTGGCCGCGCTGCAAGGGCCGCACCAGCATATGAAAGAGCCGAAGGGGCCGGGCGCGGGCGGCCCGGCGCGCTACGGCTTCGGCTGGCTGACCAACTTCCGCGCGGAAGAGTCGGTCGCGCTCCACCACCGCGCGCTGCTCGATCTGATCTCGACTTTGGTTGACGAAGAGGTGGCTGATCCTCGTCGCGTCTTCCTCTTCGGCTTCTCGCAGTCGTGCGCGCTCAACTACCGCTTCGCCTTCACGCACGCCGACGTTCTGCGCGGCGTCGTCGGCTGTTGCGGCGGCCTGCCCGGCGACTTCGAGGCGAGCGAACTGTACCGCCCGACCGCGGCCTCGGTGCTCCACCTCGCCGGCTCGCGCGACGAGTTCTACACGCCCGAGCGCACGGCCGACTACGCCGCGCGCCTCGGCCGCCTCGCGCGCGACGTGGAGTTCAAAGCCTACGAGGCCGGCCACGAGTTCACGCCCGCGATGCGCGAGGACGTGCGCGCGTGGCTCGCCTCGCGCCCGTGAAGTTGAAGCGCG
>DATCVD010000859.1:0-2976 GCA_036567125.1 Pyrinomonadaceae bacterium
CCTCGCCATCGCGCGCGCGGCGCTCGCCCGCGTCACGGAGCGCCCGCTCGCCGGCCACGGCGTCGACTCAGTCCACCGCCACTGGCGCGAATGGGGCTTCCCCGGCGACGACGTTGTCCACACCCACTCGACGCCCCTGCAACTCGCCTTCGAGCGCGGCCTGCCCGCACTCTTTTTCTGGCTCTGGCTGCTCGCTGCCTTCTGGCTCACGCTCGCGCGCGCCGAAAAATCTTTCCGCGCCTCGCCCGACGCGACCACGCACGGCCTCCTCCTCGGCGCGGCCGGCTCCTTCGCCGGCTTCTGCGCCAGCTCCCTCGTCAACTACAACTTCGGCGACGCCGAAGCCGCGCTGCTCCTCTGGTGGCTGATGGGATCGACCGTCGCGCTGACGCGAGAAAAGTAGCTCTTAGCTGTTAGCTGTTAGCTGTTAGCAAGAAGAAATCAGCTACCGGCTATTGGCCTTCGATTCGTGTTCGCTTCTTGGTTCGGCTAACTGCTAACGGCTAATCGCTAACAGCTTCTTTACACCACGTCCGCGAAATTCTTGCGCGTGCGCGCGAACCACCAGTAGCCGAAGAGGAAGAGGGCGAGGGCGAAGAGGGTGAAGTAGGCGAGGCCGGCCCAGTCGGGCGGCAGCCCTTCGAGCACGGTGCGGCGGTAGTTGCGGACGAGCGGCGTGAAGGGGTTGAGGTTGACGTAAAAGCTGTAGCGCGCGGGCACGGCCTGTTCCGGGTAAATGATCGGCGTCAGGAAAAGCCACGCCGTCAGCAGCAGCCCCGCGCCGTGCTCCGTGTCGCGCAAAAAAACTCCGAGCGAGGCGGCGAGCCACGACGCGCCGAGCGCCGCCAGCAGTTGCGGCACGACGAGCACCGGCAGCCACAGGATCGTCGGGTTCAGCCCGCCCTGCACGACCGCCGCCGCGGCGACGAGGACGACCGTGCCGAACAGTTGCGTGACGTGCGCGGCGACGGAGAGCGAGAGCGGCAGGGTTTCGAGCGGGAAGACGACGCGCTTGACCAGATTCGAGTGCGAGACGATTGTCGTCGCCGACGTTTGCACCGACTCCTGAAAGGCCGTCCACGGCAGCAGCCCGCAGAAGAGGTAGAGCGCGTAGTCGCGCGCCGTCCCCGCCGGGCCGAAGCGCGCGCCGAAGACGCCCGCGAAGATGAACGTGTAGATCGCGATCATCACCGCCGGCCGCACGAGCACCCACACCGGCCCCAGCGCCGACCCGCGGTAGCGCGCCGCCAACTCCTTGCGCACGAGCGACCGCACCAGATCGTAGCGCCGCGGCAACTCCGCGAGCGGACGCCACACCAGCCGCCTGCCGTCCTGCGCCGAGATCATGCCGAGAGGATACCGCAACCCGGAATGCAGAATACAGAATCGCGGCGCGGGCCTCGGGTCATCACGGCGGGCCTGACGGGTGGTATAATGGCCCGCATGAAAGTGCTGAACTTCACCGTCGTGATGACGCCCGACGAGACGGGCGGCTACGTCGTAACCTGCCCGGCGCTGCCCGGCCTCGTGACCGAGGGCGACACGCTCGAAGAGGCGCGCGAGATGGCGGCCGACGCGATCAAGGGCTACCTCGAAAGTCTCAGGAAGGACGGCGAGCCGATCCCCACTGACAACTCCATCACCGAGGAAGTCAGCGTCGAGTTCGCCTAGACCCGACTTCCCCTCCCGTCAGAGCAAGTCCAAAAATTCTTCCACCGTCACGCCTGACTGCTCGATGATCGACGCGAGCGTCCGCGGCTTCAAATCCCTGCCGTGATAAGGCACGGTCACGCGCCGCCCGTCCTTCTTCAGAATGTAGTGACTGCCCGACACGTGATGGACATGAAAGCCGCCGCGTTCGAGCGCCCGGATAACCATCTTAGGTTTCAGGGCTGGCCGTTTTCCGCGCATCTTCAGTAACTCTCCATTCGACTAAACTTTTAGTCGCCGCGCTCTCAGGGCCAAAAAAAAGCCCGCCGTTGTAAGACTGCGCGTGAGCAGCCTAACGAACGGCGGGCGGTACGAATTGCTCGTAGTGACCCTATTCGGTTTTTAGCGTGCGCCTTTCGGCGGCACGTGCGGCATTAAAGCATAGGCACTCTTATCCGTCAATCCCCTTACCTTGTTAATTAACAAAGTCAATTCTAGAATCTCAGCCCATGAGCACCGCGCTGCGCGTCGAGGGGGTGGCGAAGCAGTACCGCATCTACGAGCGGCCGAGCGACCGGCTCGTCGAGTCGCTGACGCGCGGCAGGCTCCGACGCCACCGCGAATTCTGGGCGCTCAGGGACATCTCGTTCGAGGTCGAGAAGGGTACGACGGTCGGCGTCGTCGGGCCGAACGGTTCGGGCAAGTCCACGCTGTTGCAGATCGTGACGGGCACGCTTGAGCCGACGCACGGTCAGGTGTGGGTCGAGGGACGCGTGGCCGCGCTGCTCGAACTCGGCGCGGGGTTCAACCCGGAGTTCACGGGCGTCGAGAACGTGTACATGAACACGGCGCTCCTCGGCTGGTCGCGCAGGGAGACCGAGCGGCGGCTGCCGGAGATCGAGCGGTTCGCCGAGATCGGCGACTTCATACACCAGCCCGTCAAGACCTACTCGTCGGGGATGTACGTCCGGCTCGCGTTCTCGATTGCGGTCAACACAGACCCGGAAGTGCTGGTCGTCGACGAGGCGCTGTCGGTCGGCGACTCGGTCTTCCAGCACCGCTGCACGCGGCGCATCCGCGAGATGCAGGGGCGCGGGGCGACCATCCTCTTCGTCTCGCACGAGCCGACCTTGGTGCGCGCGCTCTGCTCGCGCGCGATCCTTTTGAACGCCGGCAGGGTGCTGGCCGACGGCGCGCCCGTCGACGTGCTCAACCGCTACCAGCGCCTCATCATGGCGCGCGAGGAGGCTTACGACGGCGCGGGTCAGGCGGCCCCGGAAGCGCCGGACGAGAATGCCGCTGGCCGCGCGCCGGCGTCCGCGCCCG
>DATCVD010000860.1:0-4041 GCA_036567125.1 Pyrinomonadaceae bacterium
GCGCGCTCTACCGCGAGCGCCGCGAGACGTACGCGCTCGCCGCGCACCGCGTCGCGGCCGCGGCCGGCCGGACGACAGAATCACTCGCCGCGGAGATTGCAAATCTTCTCGGCGGGTCTCAACATTCAGCGAGACAACGGAACGAGACGGGGGAGCAGGAACGATGACCGGGCAGCACGACGACGCCAAAGCACTGAAGGTCGCACGGACACTCAAGAACGCCGACAACTGGAAGCACCTCGCCCGCTGGCACGGGCTGGGCTACTACGAGCTGCAAACGGAAGACACGGGCGACGTGCCCGTCCGCCTCTTCCTCACGCCCTCGCTGTTGCAGGACGCCGAGCAGACGCTCTACCGCCAGATCGTCAACGCCACGCGCTTCCCCCGCGTCCGCCTCGTGGTGATCACGCCCGACACGCACTACGGCTACGGCGTCCCCGTCGGCTGCGTCCTCATCACCGACGGCGACGACGGCGCAATCGCCATGGGGCCGGTCGGCTACGACATCGGCTGCGGGATGATGTCGGCGCGCTCGGAGGTCGAGGCGGGGGCGGCGACGGCCGAGAAGCGTCTGGAGTTTAATCGGGCGGTGATGTCGCGCGTGGACATGGGCGCGGGCGGCAAGAGCAAGCGGCTCGGCGGCCTCTCGAAGTCGCAGTTTCAGGAGTTGGTGCGCGGCGGCGCGGAGCACTACGTCGAGAAGTACGGCGCGACGTTCGACCGCAGCCGCGCCGAGCGGCACCGCATCCCGGTCGACGACGCGTGGCAGATTCCGTGGGGCGGGAAGGGCCGGCCCGAGCGCGGCTTGGAACAGTTGGGCAGCCTCGGCGGCGGCAACCACTTCATCGAGTTGCAGCGGTCGGAGCAGACGGGCACGCTCTTTTTGCAAGTCCACACCGGCAGCCGCGGCTTCGGCCACGGCCTCGCCACCAACTACTTCGAGATGGCCCGCGAGGAGCGCCCCGGCGAGATCGTCGACATCGACCTCGGCTACTTCACGCCCGACTCGCGCCACTACCGCGACTACCTGAACGCCGTCGCGGCCGGCGGCAACTACGCGATCCTGAACCGCCTGATCATCTTCGAGCAGGTCGCGGACGCCTTCCGCGAAGTCTTCGGCCGCGAGCTTGAGCTGGTTTACGAGATCAGCCACAACCTCGTGCAGCGCGAGTGGCACCCCGACTTCGGCGACGTCTGGGTGCACCGCAAGGGGGCGACGCGCGCCTTCCCCGCCGGCCACCCCGCGCTCGCCGGGACGGTCTGGGAGGAGTCCGGCCACCCCGTCCTCATCCCCGGCAGCAACAAGGACTGGAGCTACATCCTCCGCCCGCTCGAAGGCGCGGCCAACAGCGGCTACTCCGTCAACCACGGCGCGGGCCGCCGCCTCTCGCGCGGGCAGGCCGTGCGCGAACTCTCGCAGCGGCAGATCGACGACGAGTACCGCGCGGCCGGCGTCCTCGTCAACACGGACGGCCGCGTGCCTCTGGACGAGGCCGCCCCGGCCTACAAGTCGTCCGCCGAAGTGATCGAAGCGGTCACGGCCGCCAACCTCGCGCGCGTCGAGCACGCGCTCTGGCCGCTCGCCTCGCTCAAGGGCACGGACGAGCGCAAGAACCGGCAACGCTTCAAGAAGGGTGGCAGGGGGAAGCGCGGGCCGCGCGACCCCGGCGACCCGCTCGCCGGCCCGAAGAAGACGAGCGAGCACTACTGACGTCACGGGCGCGCGCCCTATGAAGCAGATCATAGACTGGTTGATGGAGGACGAGCGGAAAGACCTGCTTGAGGTCGTCTTCGCGGCCGTCGTCAACCTGCTCTTCCTCGCGCTCGCGGCGCTCGTGCTGTGGCCGCTGGGCCGCGCGGCGCTGGCGCTCGGTCTGGCGAAGGGCTACGTCGTCTTCTGGCTCACCGTGCGCGCGACCGCCGGGGTGCTCGACGTGCTCCAACGGGCCTTCCGCGTGAACATCTACGACCGCCCCGACGCTTACATCATCTCGGGGATTGCCGTCGGCGGGCTGATGCAGGCGGGCTGGTCGGCCTACGCCGCGCTCGCCGTCCGCGCCTTCACGGCCGACGCGTCCGCGTGGGCCGCCGTCGCGCTCTACGCGGTCGGCGCGCTCTCGTGCGTCGCGTCCTTCTACGTCGTCTCGGCTTTCTATCAGGGGCACGTCTATAAGCTCGCCAACTTGGTTCTCGCCGCGCTCGGCTTCTCCGTCTCCGCCGCGTGGCCCGCGGGCGCGCGCGCCGCCTTCGGCTGGTACTTCAATTTTTTTTGGGAGTGAGGAAAAGGGGCGGCGCGCGCGCGCGCGGGTTGCTGCGGCGCGTCCGGTGACGGGGGGATGGCTAATCCGGCGGGGCTAAGGCCGCGCGACGCGGGTTAATCTCCGCCGAACGCGCCGATGCCAGATGAGCGCGCGCGTCGGGGGCGCGCTCATCTGGCATCGCGTGCGTTGTGTTGTGTCGTGCCGCGCCCTGACGGCGGGGCACGTCTTCGTGAAGGGGATCGCTTCCCGCTACTCGAACTCTAAGACAAGGTCTTCCTCACAGAAGTCGAACTTCGCGGCCGGGGACACGCCGCCGTCAGCGAACTTCGCCTTGATCCACTGCTCGCAATTCCCTTCGTCCGTCGATTTGTCCCAGACCAGCGTCACGGTCTGCCCGGCGGGGATGCCCTTGCCGATGTCGAACGCGCCGTAAGTTTTCCCGTCTTCGGAGGCGAGGAGCGCCCTGATGGTGCTGCGACTTTTGTTGCGCACCTTGTAGGTGTATTCGAACGCTGACGCGCCGTGAGCTTGGGCGTAGTTAAACGCGACGCCCACCATCACGAGCGCGAGTACGATTGCGGTGCCTCTTTTGAAGCGGCCATGAAAGTTCAATTGAAAGTTTCTCCTGTACCGTGTCTTGGGGTATTTCGGCTTATGCTGAAGACGCCATAAGGCCCGCGCATCATAAGGGTTGGGGGAGGCTTTAGCAATCGGGGGAGAGTTTCGCGGTAAATCGGGCGAATATGCTCTCCCGCCGCGCACCGATCCGGGCGTTAATCTGTCCGGCGGGGTTCGGGCCGGTAGTTCTGATCAGGGGTTGCCGCAGTTCGTCTGCGCGCGCAGCAGTTTGAGGAGGGCGCGCTCTTCGGGTAGGTAGTCGGGCTGTTGGCGCGAGACGCGGCGCTCGCGGCGCGGGCGGAACTCTTCGAGCGTCGTCCCCCGGCAGTAGCTCTCGAAGACGGCCGGGTGGACGTAAGACGAGCGGCAGACGGCCGGCGTGTTGCCGAGGTGTTCGGCGACCGCGCGCGTGGCGCGGACGATGTTGCGCTTGGCCTGTCGCTCGTCCCCCGCCGGGCCGATGTCGGCGAGCGCGACGGCCGCGAGGAGCGTGCCGCCCCACGTGCGGAAGTCTTTGGCGGAGAACTCGGGCGCGGTCGCGGCCTTGATGTAGTCGTTCACGTCGCGCGGCGTGACGGGCCGCGGCCGCTTCTGCTCCTCGTCGTAATACTGAAACAGCCGGCGGCCGCGCAGAGATTGGATGTCGCGCACGAGCGCCGCCAGCTCTTCGTCGACGAGGATGCGGCGGTGGTGGATGTGGTGCTTCCCCGTGAACTCGAAGACGAGGCGGCCGCCGCGCTTGATCTCAAGGTGGCGGTTGCGCAGCGTCGTGACGCCGTAGGTGCGGTAGTGCGCGACGCTGTGCTCGGAGCCGACGCGGAAGTAGAGGTCGTTGATGAGCCGGACGACGACGGCCAGCACGCGCTCCTTCGGCAGCCCCTCGCGCGCGATGTCTTCGTTCGTGCGCAGGCGGAGTCGTCCGAGATGTTCGCCGAAGCGGACGATCTTCTCGTACTTGAGTTGCTGGCAGCGCGCGGCGAAGGCCGGGTGATAGACGCGCTGGACGCGCCCCATCTTGTCGACGCCGATGGCCTGAAGGCGCGAGCGCGCGCCGGGCGCGATCCTCACCTCGCGCCAAGCGGGCGGGACGGCCAGCGACTTGACGCGTTCGAGCACGCCCGCGTCGGCGACGCGGCTGCCGCGCGCGTCCTCGTACCAGAAG
>DATCVD010000861.1:0-2589 GCA_036567125.1 Pyrinomonadaceae bacterium
CGACGCGCGGCGCGGCGACGCCCCTCGCCCGAAGCAGCTCGCGCAACTCGCCCGCGCACTCGTCCGTCTCGACCGAGACGAGTTCGGGCCGGTGCCGCTCGATCTGCTCGGCGAGCCGTTCGACGTTGCGGCCGGCGCTCAGCGCGACGACCGCGAACTCGCCGCCGAACGCTTCGACCACCCGGAGCGTGTTGCAGCCGATGGAGCCGGTCGAGCCGAGGACGCTGATGCCGCGAATGTTCATGCTTCGACGATGCCGCGCAACTCATTCTCCGGCGTAGCGGTCGAGGAGCGCGGTCAACTGCTCGCGCGAAATCTTCCCCGCCCGGCGCTCCTGCTCCTCGCCGTTGCGGTAGACGATGACGGCCGGGACGGTGCGCGCGTTCAGGCGCTGGAGCGCGGCGGGCTGCTCGCTCAGGTTGTAGCGGACGAGCGCGATCCGCTCCTCGTACCGCGGCGCGATCTGCGCCAGCGTCTTTTCGAGTTCGAGGCTGTCGAGGACTGAGGGCGAGCCGAGGACGACGAGCACGGGCCGCGGCGAGTCGAGCACGTTGGCCCTGAAAGCTTCTTCGTCGAAGGCGACGAACCCGCCGGGCGCGTTCGTCGCCGCCGCCGGCTCGCCGGGGGGCAACGCCGGGGGGTCGTCGAAGTTGCTGGTCAAAGCGACGCGCTCGCCCGCGTCCGATTCGTAGAAGGCGTCGACGACGCGCCACTCGCGGCCCGAGCGGTAGGCCATCAAGACCGTGGCGCTGACGGTCTTGCGCGCGCCGATGGTCTTCAGAGTCAGAGAGGCGTCGCCAGCCGCGCCCTGCGTCTTGATGCTGCCCGTGGGGAAGTAGCCGAAGTCGCGCACCTCACCGATGTCCCGCTTGAGCCGCTCGTTGGTGCGCAGGAAAGTCTTCGCGGTGTCGGCCGCCTCGCTGCTGCCGATGGAGTAGAAGACGACGCCGAGGACGCCGCCGACGAAGAGCGTGATGAGGAGGCCGAGCGCGGCGACGAGCGCGGCGACGATGATCAAGACTTTCTTTGTCGACATGGGGGTTGCTGGCGCGCGGGGCGGAGCGCCGGTACGGTCAGCGCGGGGGCGTCGTCGTGCCGAAGTAGTGGACGGCGAAATAGTAGAGGAGCGGCGCGTTGAAGAGCAAGCTGTCGAGCCGGTCGAGCAGGCCGCCGTGGCCGGGCAGGATGCTGGCCGCGTCCTTCGCGCCCGCGCCGCGCTTCAGGGCGCTCTCGGTCAGATCGCCGACGACGCCGAGCACGTTCATCGCCGCCGCGAGCGGGAGCGCGGCGCGCAGCGGCAGCTCCTGAAAGAACCAGTAGTGCGCGAGCGCGGCGAACGCCAGACTCGCGGCCATGCCGCCGGTTGCCCCCTCCCAAGTCTTCCCCGGACTCACCTTCGGCGCGAGCTTGCGGCGGCCGAGCGCGCGGCCCGTGTAGTAGGCCGCCGTGTCGGAGCCGAAGAGGACGAGCATGAAGAAGAACAGCAAATCGCTCCCCAACGGGTTCGGGTAAGTCGTCCGCAGCGCGACGAGGTGGCCGCCCAAGTAGACGACGTAGAGCACGCCGAGCACGGTCGCGCCGCAGCGCCCGATCATCGGCTCGAACGGCGCGCCCTTGAGCATCAGCCCCGCGAGCGACGCCATCATGAACGCGGCGAGGAGCATCAGCACCAGCTCGGGCCACGCGGACGGGGCTTGGAAGTAGAAGGCCGCGAGGAGCGCGACGGCCGCGACCGTGCCCAGCTCGCGCTGCGCGCGCATCTCGCGCCGCGCCGAGAGCATCCAGAACTCGTAGAGGCCGGCCATCAGAGCGGCCGCGGCGATCAGGACGAACAGGAGCTTCAGTTGATCGAACCAGATCGAGGCGATGATGAGTGGGAGGGCGACGGCGGCGGTCAGGATTCGTTGCATTCGTCTCTCGCGTCTCGCGGGGCGGTCTTCGGCGCGCGCATCACGTCGCGCTGGCGACGAGCTTGAGGCCGCCGAAGCGGCGGTCGCGCTGCTGGAACTCGACGACGGCTTCGAGCAGGCTGGGGCGGCGGAAGTCGGGCCAGAGGGTCTCGGTCACGTAGATTTCGCTGTAGGCCGCCTGCCACAGCAGGAAATTCGAGATGCGCATCTCGCCGCTGGTGCGGACGAGCAGATCGAGTTCCGGCAGCTCGCTCGTGTAGAGTCCGCGCTCGATGTCGGCCTCCGTGATCTCGGCCGGATCGCGCCCCGCGGCTTGCAGCGCGAGGACGGCCGCGCGGACGGCGTCGACGATCTCGGCGCGCCCGCCGTAGTTGAGCGCGACGCTCAAAGTCATGCCCTTGTTCGCGCCGGTGCGCTCGGCGGCGCGCTCGATCTCGCGCCTGACGCTTTGGGCCAGCTCGCTCGTGCGGCCGATGGTCTGGAAGCGGATGTTCTGGCGGTCGATCTCGTCGAGTTCGAGGCGGAGGTAGCGCTTGAGCATCCGCATCAGCGCGTCCACCTCGTAGCGCGGCCGCTTCCAGTTCTCGGTCGAGAAGGCGTAGAGCGTGAGGGCTTGCAGGCCGAGGCGCGCGGCCGTGTCCACGGAGGCGCGCACGGCCTCGACGCCCGCGCGGTGGCC
>DATCVD010000862.1:0-20475 GCA_036567125.1 Pyrinomonadaceae bacterium
AGCAGGCGACCGCGACGACGAAGCGGAAGGCCGCGCGGGCGGCGAAGCCCGCGGCCGAGGACAAGCGGGCGGGCGGCGCGGACGTGCCGGGAGCGACCCCGGAAATCCTCGCCATGCTGGCGACCTACCAGCCGCAGACCATCGAGCGCATGAACGGCCGCCGCGTCGTTGAGACCTATCTCCAACTGTCCGGCTCGTCGCTCGACACCCCGGTCGTGCACAAGTCGCTCAGCCCTTACCCGGCGCGCATCGCGCGCGAGCTGGTGCGGCTCGGCCTGTTCACGACGGAGAAGGTGCCGCAGGTCGGCCTCGTTTACCTGCCGGTGCAGCAGGCGTGAGCGTCAAGGGCAGCGCGCGGCCGTGGGACACACGCCACGGCCGCGCGCCCCGGCGACAACGAAGGGGCACAAAGGCGACCTCCCGGCCTGAGAGGCAACCGAACGAGGGGCATCACATGAAGACAAACCAGCCGATGAAGGTCGTGCGCGTGGCCGTCCCTGCTTATGTCCACTTCGGCGTGACCGTGCCGGTCGGCGCTGACGAGGACGAGATCAAGATGGCCGCGCTCGACAAACTCCACGCGACCGTCAACGTCGACGAGACGCACCTGCTCTACGCCGACAACTCCATGCTGCGGCCGAGCCACCGGCGCGACCCGGCCAAGTTTATCGAGGTTCACGTCGCCCTCGGCGAAGACCTCGTCGAGCCGCATCAGATCGTCCTCGTGATGGAGGACGAAGACCCGGACGGACGCACGGACGGGCAGGCCACGCCGCTCCCGGAGGAAGCGGCGGCCTAACAGCCGATTGAAGCAGACGCCGGGGCGCGCGCTACCGCGCCCCGGCGTCTGTCGTTAACGACCAGCACAGACGAACCGAGAGGGAACTTCCAGTGACAACCGAACCGCTGTTTGACGGGGCCGCCGCCGGCGCGGCCCAGGACGGCGCTGCGGCCTCGCCCGCGCCCGTCACCTTCGAAGAGCTGCGACGCTACTTCACCGAAACAATCATGCATGAGACTACGACGGCCGACGATCACCGCGCGATGTTCGCGCGCGTCGTCGCGTCGGAGGCGACGATCACCGGCAAGGAGGGACTGGGCAAGCTCAAGGTCGCGCAGTTGAAGCGCATCGCCGGCTACGGGCCGAGCGAGCGCAAGGCCGACCTCGTTCGCTACGCGTGGCACAACCTGCTCCAAGACTTCACGCTCGCGTCCACCTTCAGCTACTCGTTCGGGGAGAAGTTCGAGGCCGTCTGCGCGCGCTACGTCGAGCGCGTCACGGCCGAAAGCCTCGCCGACTACCGCGAGCGGCGGCGGGCGAGCGACAGGGCCGCCGACGAGCGGCGCGCGACCATCGAGAAGGCGCTGGAGAACCCGGAGACGGAGGAGGAATTCAAAATCTTCTGCCGCGTCAAGGGCGAGGCCGCGCTCACGGACGAACAGCTCAGGCGTTACGACGAGCTGCGAGGCGACCACGCGGTCACTCGGCGCGAGAAGGAGTTGGTTGACAAGGCCACGATCAGGCGGGTGGACGGCGTCGCGACCCTGACGATGGAGATCGTCAAGCGCCACCACTCGCGGCGCGACTGCGACGTGTGGATCGTCACGCTCTCCGAGCGGGTGGGCCGCGCGACGTTCGAGGAACTTTGCATCGCGGCGCGCAGGCTCGGCGGCAACTACGCGCGCGAGTGGCGGCCGACCAACTCGCCGGCCGGCTTCATGTTCGACGAGGAGGAGAAGGCCGAGCAGTTCGTCGCGCTGCAACAGGGCGACCAGGTCAACGAAGACCGGCTCGACCAGATCGTCGCTCACCGCGACCAGATCAGGGAGAACGCGGCCGAGCATTTCGACAACCTCTCCGGCCGCATGATCGAGCGCGCCGAGGCCTCGCTCGCCGCCGACCGCAAGCTCAACACGCCGCGCCGCGTCCACCTCGCCACCGTCGCGGAGGATAAGGCGCACGACGCCTTGCAGATGGCCGGCACGCTCACGAACACGGCCGCGCGCCTGCGCGCCCGCACGTCGCGGATGCTCGACCGCATCCGCTGGCGCACCCACGCCGAGACGTTCGAGACGCTGCTCAGGTGGGCGGACGGCGACCTGCGGAAGATCGAATTCCCGTACCCGCGCGTGAGCACCTACAACCTCGAAGAGATAGCCGAGCGGATCGGAAAGCGCGACGGCTGCGTGATGCTCACGCGGCGGATCGAGCGGCTGATGAGGGGCGCGCAGGGCCGCGTCGTCACCTTCCGCACGCCGCCGGAGGTCGAGCTACTGGAGGCGTTCTGCCGCAAGGCTCGGCTCCACCGCGCCGCGCCGCGCGCCGTCGAGTCCATCCGGGGCGACATGGCCTACTGGAAGCGGATGAGGCTCATGCGCATCGCGTCGGTGCCGGAGCTGCGCGAGGCCGTGCGCGAGCACCAGCAGAACCGCGGCTCGCGGCGCACGCGGTCGGCCTACTTGGCCTCCGCGCTCGAAGCGCAGTTGCCGGGCTTCTTCCCGACGCCGCGGGATGTCGTCAAGCTCATGCTCGCCTACGTGCAGATGGAGGACGGAATGTTCTGGCTCGAACCGGAGGCCGGCATGGGCCACATCGTGACCGTCGTGCGCTCCTTCTTCAAGCGGACGCGGTACGACCTCGTCGAAATCCGCGAGCGCCTGCGCGCCGAGCTTTACGCGCGTGGCCTGTGGGACGAGGGCCGCGAGATGGCGCGCGACTTCATGGCCTTCGACCCGCGCACGCGCGCAGGCTTCGAGGGCTACGACGCGATTCTGGCAAACCCGCCGTTTGAGGGCGGGCAGGACATCGAGCACGTCCGCCGGATGTACGACTTCCTGCACGAGAGCCGCGGCCGGCTCGTCTCGGTAGTGAGCGAGTCGTCATTCGGCAACCTTGACGACGAGGGCGAGCAGGCGGCCGACGCCGAGGCCGAGGAACGCCTGACCGCCAAGAAGCGCGAGTTTCGCCAGTGGCTCGCGGGCGTGGGCGGCGCGAGCGTGAAACTGCCTGACGGCGCTTTCCTCGCCAGCGACCGGCCCGTCAACGTGGCGACGCGCCTCGTCGTCATCGACCGCGCCGCGCCGGTGGCCGCCAGCGCCGCCGCGCAGGTGGCGGCGTAGTAAGCACACCGCCCGGCGGCCGTCTGTTAGCGACGGCCGCCGGGCGGGACTAAAGGAGAATCGTGATGAGTACACCAAGCACGCTGACGGAGAATCAGGCGCGGGCGCTCTACATGCTCAACTCGCGCCACCTCGCGCCGAGCGACAACGCCTACATGGCGCTGGACGACTTGGACGGCTGGGGCTTTAACGCCCTAGAGCTTGAGAACATAAAGCGGCAGATCATGCACGCGCTACGCCGCAAGGAGATGACCGCGACCTGCGACCTCGGCGGCGGCCGTATCGGCTTCCGCGTGACCGAGCTGGCCTACACCGCGCTCTCAAACTGGCTGCACCTCGAAGGCGGCGAGGAGATCGTCAACACATGGTTCTAGCTAGGAGCGGCCGACGACAGAGCAGAAAGGAATTCCGATGAACCCCAAAACCGACCAGCCGGACGACTTCAAACCGACTCTATTCGTCGTCGTCAGCCGGACGCAGACGAGCATCCCCGGCAAAGGCAAGTCCAAGCGCACGCGCAAAGTCGTGGCGAGCGTGGTGTGCCGCCTCGACGACGCCGGCACGCCCGGCGAGCGCGAGATATACGGCACGGCCTTACAGCACAAGGCGGTCGGCGGCGTTTACCAGATCGAAGCCAGCGCGACAAGTATGCGCTCGGCGACCGCGCGCTACATCGACCGCTTCGACAACTTGGAGAACGCGCCGGAGGGTGCCGCGCAGATGGTCGTCCAGTGGCAGCTACAGGCGCGCGCCTTCGAGCTGGAACTGACGGCCGCCAAGCGCGAGCGCGACGAGGCGAAGCCCCTCGCGCTCGACTGCCTGCGCCCGATCCTCACCGCGTACAACCGCACGAACTTCAACGGCCGGCTGGCAATCGAAGTGCTCGTGCTCAACTACCTCCGCACGTCCGGCGCGCACAAGTTCGGCGACGATGAAGACTGAGGAACAATCGACCATGAAGGAAGAATTGAAGGGGCTGCTGCGGCGGATGTTGGAGACCTACACGCCGCAACAAATCACCGGCTGTCTCGGCGACCTGTGCGAAGAAGACGCCCTGGAGCACGAGCGGCTGAAAAGCGACCCGGAGACCGTCGAGGCGTGCCGCGCCCAAGTTCGTGTACTTTGGGCCGCCGCGGGCGAGTTGTTGGACGAAGAAGACGAGCGCGAGGCCGCCGCCTGATGCGGCCTCGTTATCGAGACGACGAAAGGCCCGGAGCGCCCCCCGCTCCGGGCCTTTCGTTTTACCGGCTCAGTCGCTCAGGAGCGGCCGCCGTTGCTCCTGAGGTAACGCGCCGGGAGGAGGATAGCGAGCGGCAGGGCGACGATCCCGAACGCGAAGCCGAGGATGAACCACTGCCACGCCTTGCCGCCGCGCCGCCGCGCGACGGCCGCCGTCGCCACGCCGAAGGCCGCGGCGACGAGGGCGAAGATGATGTACTCCTGCTCCAGTTCCATGCCGACGCGGCCGATACTATCACAGCCCCGCGTCCGTCGCCTGCTCGAAGAACGAGACGTGTACCGCGTCGCCGCCCTCCTCCTCGGGCGGCACGATCACGTCCTTCACCGACAGGGCGGTGCTCCACGCCGCCGTCAGAATCTCGGCCGCCATCTGCGTGCCGGTCGGGAAGCGCGTGCCCTGACCGATTGACGCCATGTAGTCAGCGCCGAACAGGTGATACTCCTTGAGCGCGCCGGCGACGGGCGCGTGCCCCTCGTTGTAGGCCGCGACGCTGTGGTAGCCGACGAAGCGGAGCTTGATCTGCGACAGGTCGGGATCGATTGACAGCGGCCCCATGCACCAGAAGCTCTCCGGGTGCAGCGCGCCGTCCGCGGACGTGTATGGCATGACCCTGCCCATCCGCAGGGTGTGATCTCTCAGCATGAAGACACCTCCTCTCAGGTCGTCAGCGGTCAGAAGCTAGTTGAAGCGGAGAACGACGATGCGGATGCCGTATGCGCCGGGGCCGACGTAGTTGGTCGAGAAGTTGACGCCGGCCGCGCTGGTCGTCGTGAACATCGAGGCTTGCGCCATCACGCCGCCGGCCAAGCCTTGATTCGTGACCTGCGGGTTATAGACGTTGGCGCTCGGGTCGGTGAAGTGGAGCGAGACGGCGACGCTGCCGTTGGCGGCCGTCGTGTAGGTCATCACGAGGATGAGGTAATCGCCCGCGCCCGCGACGAGCTGGGTGCTGGCTATCGAGGCGGCGTGGTTGCCGTTGACGTAGCGCGCGACGATGGCGGGGAGGCCGAAGCCCGCGAGCGCGAGGCCGTTGTAGCCGGTGAGCTTCCCCGCCATCGAGTCGTCGCCGGTCGCGTTGATGAAGCGCGCATCGAGCGCCGCGAGGTTCTGACCCTGCACGAAGTTCGCGTTGAGGTTCGCAACCTCCGTCTGGCTCGCAACGACGAGCGGACTCGTGCCGGTGGCGACGGTCGAAGTGACGCGCCGGAAAGAGGCGTCGCCGTTGCCGTCGCGCTGCGCGAGCGCGTTGGCGGTCGCCGCGGAGGTCGAGGCGTCGAGTTTCGCCTTGTCCCCGGCCGCCATGAGTCCTCGCACCGCCGCCGTCGCGGTGATGCCGCGGGCGGTCAGGATGTGGTCAACGTCGTCGTAAGTGAACTCGATGCCGGCGTCGGGCTGAGCCGAGAGGATCGCGCTCACCGTGTCGGCGATGAACGCGTGCGGGACGGACAGCGTGAGCACGCCGGCCGCGTCGTCGTAGAACTTGACGACCGAGGCCGTGTTACCGAGCAGCGCCGCGACGCGGTCGTCAATGCTCTCGTTCAGGTTGCCGGCGAGCGCGACCACTTCCGCCGCGAGCTGGGACAGCGAGCGTAGCCGGTTGCGAACGTCCGTCACCTTGCCGGCCTCGAGGGCCTCGTCGCCCGCGTCCACCCTGACGTGGTAGAGCGGGACTTCGTTCACGCCCACGGCAGGCGCGACCGGGTTGGCCGAGACCTCCCCGGCCCGCACGCCGATGACGGCCGCGTTGCGCCGCTCGGTGTTGACGTTGATCTCGGCCGGGTCGTAGACCGGCACGTTCTGCTCGTACTCGGCCGCCGTCAGCAGGCGGCGGTGCAGCAGCAGCAGCGGCTCGGCGTCCTGATCGGCGACGAGGCTCGCATAGACCAGATCGATGCGGGCGTTGGCCGGCGGCGCGGCCGCGATCTGCACGTCGGTTTCATCGCCGGCCGGGAAGGTCTCGTAGCTGTAGCCATTCAAGTCGGTCGCGTGCCCGGCGGCCAGGGTCAGCACCATCCCGCCCGACAGCACCCGGGAGAAGCCTTCGACCACCGGGGCGGCCGACGTGCGCATGACGAAGTCGCGCAGCAGGAGGTCAACCCGGCGCTTGACGTACCCCTGCATGTCCATCAAGTCGTCGGGCTGGACGACGCGCCCGTAGGTCGGCCCGGCAGGGTCGGGTTGGTAGCTCTGGATGAGTTTCTGCCTCATTGTGCGGTGTGCTCCTCGATGATGAAGAATTGTCCGACGGGCTTCTGCCAGCGGAGCAGTTGATCGATGTCGGGCCGGGTAGGCACCAGCGCCTGCTCGGCCACGGGGTCTTCCCCGAGCGCCCACTCGCCGGCGTAGCTCTGCTCCTGGGCGACGCCGGCCTTCGTGGGGAAAATCTCGATGACGACGACGAGCGGCCCGGTGATGAGCCAGCCCGCCTCGCCGAGCGTCCACTCGCCGTAGACTTCGGGCCGCGTGGTGACGCGCGAGCGGATGCCGAACTCAAGCAGGAACTCGACGATGCCGCGCGCCGTGCCGCGCCGCGCGTAGTGGCGGGCGATGTTGCGGTAGAAGCTGCGGCGCTGCGCGAGCGTGAACCAGCCGGGGAACCAGCCCCACCCCAACAACTCCGACAGCCAGAACTCGATGAACTCGGCCGGCGCTGTGTCGGGCGAGAGGTTCAGGTGCAGGGAGTCGTGCGCGGCGTCGGCCGCGTCCAGCTCGGCGCAGAAGCCCGCGAGGAAGCGCCGGAGCAGAAAGTTGTTGTCGCCCGCGCCGGCGCGGACGTGCTCGGGCAGGTGCGCCCACAACCAGTTGAGGTTATTGAACGACATTGATCGTGATCTCGGTGACGCGCGGCAGCTCGTAAGGGGCGAGGCCGGAGTCAACGAGCGGCGCGGCCAGAATCTCGCCGCCCGGCTGCGGCTCGATGCGCTTGACGCCCTGAGTGCCCTCGATGACGGTGATGATTTCCGAGCGCAGGATGCTGCGGCCGAAGTTGCCCTCCGAGGCTGAGTAGAACGCCTCAAGGTTCGCCCTGACGGCCGACACGACCGCGGCCTGAGTGGTGAACGAGTTGACGAGCACGTCCGCCTCGATCTGGAAGTCGCGGAAGACGGGATCCTTCACGTAGATGAAGGGCGCGCCGACCGCCTGCGAGAGCAGCTCGCGGATCGCGGCCTTCTGCTCCGCGCCCACCGCGCCGCCCGCCCTCGTCATCACGACGACGGTCGTGTAGCCGGCGCGCGGAGTCCCCCAGTCGCCGTCCTTGACCTGCTCGAAGGCGCGCACCACGCCGTTGCCGAGGAGCACGTCTTCGAGGATTGCCTCTTCCAAGTCGCGCGCCGTGACGATGCGCTCCGCTCGCCGCTGGTAGTTGACGGCGCGGGCCAGCGCCTCCTCGATGGTCTCGGCGTCCGCGCCCGAGTCGACCGGCTCCGGGTTCCTCACGGCGGCGACGAAGGCGACCGGGTCGGAGAGGGTGGTGAGCGTGTCGATTGCCAGCGCGAGCGCGCCGCCTGCGGTGCGTGTCGCCGCGACCTCGCCCGTCTCCTCGCCCGCCGGGATGAACAGCTCCTCGTCGGTCGTGAACTGGTATGCGCCGCCCGCGTCGGAGACGAGCGTGCCCGCCGGGACTGTCACGCCGACGCCGGCGGGAGCGCCGGAGACGAAGCGCAGCGTGGTCGTCGCCGGCTGCGCCTCGCGCAACGTCGCCCCGAACAGTCGATGGAATTCAATCCTGACTTTGTCGGGGAGCAGGTTCAGCTTGAAGGACTGGTAGGCGGCCAGCATCGCCATCGCTTCGATTAGCGCGGTGTGTGGCGACGACGGGTTGGCGTTCGTCAGCTCGGGGCTGGCCGGCGCGGGGAGGTTTCCGGCCGCGACCATCTCGCGCAGGCGCAGCCAGACCGCGATGCCCTTCTCGACCGCGGCGGCGGTCAGGCCGCCGGAGACGTGCGCGATCATCTCGGCGGCGATCTGCTCCTCGTCGCGCGGGTCGAGTACTGGTGCCGGGATAAGTGCCATGTGCCGAACTCCCGAATCAGGCGCGGTATTCCCACAGCGGGAAGACCAGGTTGAGCGGCGTGTTGCTGCCGCGCAGGGTGACGACGACCTCGACGGCCGCCGCGTGCTCGTCGCCGGCCAGCTCCGGCGAGAAGGAGTCGCCGGCGACGAGCGAGCCGTCGCGCACGGAGACGGTCTGCACCAGCGGCTCGTACTTGAGGATCTGCGCGCGCAGGAAGTGGGAGACGGCCGCCGCGAAGCCGACGCCGCGCACGGCGAAGGCGAAGTCGGGGATGCCGTAGTCGGGCAGCATCAGCCGCTCGCCCATTCTTGTGCTGAGTATTGACCGCACGGATTGACGGACTATCTCCGCGCGGTCGCTAGTGGTGGTAAGAGTGCCGCGCGCATCCGAGCGGAAGGGCAAACTAAGAATTGAGCCGTGTATAGTCATTCTGTGTCTCTCTACATGATTAGCTCTTGCGGGCCGCCTTCGTCTGCGGCGAGCGGGTTAGACTTGACGAGCAGATCGGCCGCAAACGGAAACTCGCGTAAGAAGTCGGCATCAAAAATTAGTTGAGCTTTAATTTGATGAGCGGCCCAACCTTGCGACGGCGGGCAGGCGTTAAGCAGCCACGGCATATAGTGGCCTTCGGCTTCGTCGGCGGTGTCGGCTTGGATGAATGCGGCCTGTAAGAAACATTCGACGTTGAAGCCGCGCGCGCGGTGAGCGGAGAGCGCGAGGGCATAGACGTTTCGGACAGCGGACATCACGCGCCCCGTATGTCTCTGTAGAGATCAAGAGTTGTTTCAATCACGCCCGGCCCGAAGCTGTGTGCGACCTCTCCGCAAATGTATTTACCGCCGAACAACGGGCCGATCCCTTTAACTAAAACGGTGTCCCTTATGTCAGGCCAACGGCCCTCAAAGGTCGGCAGCAACTTGATCGAGCCGGTGAAAGCGTGTTCGCGTTGAATGTCTTTGCGCGCCTGTGCGCGACGGTCTGCGCTGCGCTTGGTCTTGATCGGGAGATCGTTTCTAAGTTCGACGTGCCGGACGCCGCGCCTGTTTTCGTCGCTCCGTCCTGTGATGCGCCGCCCGCCCTTCCCGCGCGCGCGGACTTCAACGCGGCCGGGCCGCCCCTCCACGTTCTCAGGCGCGCGGTATCGAAAGTTAATACCATCCGACAATATAAAATCTTGGCCGTAAGTCAGCGTGAGGATCGGCGGGCTAGTCTTGGCCGCCTCTTTAGCGTAGAGAGTATTTCGTCTGACGTAGAGGACTAGCCCCGCGTTCTCCGCGCGCTCTGTGGCGAACTCCCAATCAGTCTGCCCGTCCTGAATTAAGGACTTGTGGCGGTCTAACTTGATCGCTGGCGTCGGCCCTTCAAAGCTGAGTCCGTTTTGCTTCGCAAGTTTTTCGATGATCTGCACGTCGTCTAAATTGCGGTGATATTCCGTCTCCTTCGCCTTCCGCATCCTGTAACCGTTGTCGTAGCTGCGGAGTATGATCGTGTCCCTCTCCCACTCCGCGCTGGTAAGGATGCCCTCGAATATGGGCGGGGAGTTTGGTACTTCGATACCGAAGCCGAGCCGCGCCTTGACGGTCAACTCCATTAAATCTTCGCCGGTTAGAAACTGTCTGAGTAGGTTTGAATCTGGATCGAAGATGCGCCACTCACACTCCGACGCCGCGCCGCTGCTAAGGTTGATCTCGACGCCCTTGAAATACGCCGGGCCGTCGTGCCACGAATCGAACTGCCGCCCGTTGACTTCTATGATTGCCCTGTTAGTGTGAGGTAGCGTCATGCCCTTTCTTCCTCGATTCCCATGCGGTGCTTGATGCGGCGTTCGATGGCATCAGGGCTAGTCCGCCTTTCGAGTAAGCTAAGCCTGTCGGCCAACTGCGCCAGCCCTTCGCGTACCGCTTGCTTGATCTCCGCGATGTTGTTGTTATCGACATTCCCGCTGATAGTGATCGGCGCGTGAATTTCGATGTGCGGCGCGTCCGTCTGCGCGTATGTCAGATCGGTATAGCCCGACGAATAACCGTCAACGGGCGCGGCCGTCTCGCGCGGCGAGCGCGGCAGCATGGGCGCGACCGCGTTGGCCTTCGGCAACGTCTCAAGACTCGCGCGGCGCGCACGCTCGCGCCCGCCGTCGTTAATCTTCCGCGCCGTCTCTAGCCAGTCGCCGGGCTTGCGGCGCGACAGCTTCGCCGGAAAGATCACGTTGCCCTTGTGCGCGCTCACTAACCCGTCGCGCTCGATAACACTCCCCGCCGAACTCTTAGGCAGGCTGAATTGATAGCCTTCAACCTTCGGCGGGCCGAAGGGCTGGCGCGGGCCGGGCTGCGCCGCCTGCCCTATGACTTGGCCCGTGATATTGATCTGCGGCGGCTGCCACATGGCGACGCGCGAGGCGAAGCTGTTAGCACCCGACGAAGCGCGCGCGAGCGCGGCGCGTAGTTGATCGGCGGGCGTGACGAGGCCGCCGAGTGCGCCGGTTGTGCGCGGCGTCTCCGTGGCGAGCGTGGCGAGCGCGGCCGAGGCGTTGGTAGTGGACTGAGACTGTGCCGCCCCTGTGTTGCCGGTCAGCGACGGGATCGGGTTTAAGAGGTAGTTGTTGAGAGTGCCGAGCGACGAGTTGAACGCGCCCGCGCCCTGTACTAGCTTCTGTGCTTCGTCTCCTAGTTGCGACGCCGCCGCCTTGAACGATTCGGGGAACGCGGCTTGCGCCACACTCACCGCGCGCTCCGACGCGGGGCGCGGCATCTTCCCTTCCGTCGCAAGCTGGCGATTCATCCGAACGAACGCGGCCATTACTTCGGGCAGTTCGAGCGCGGGCATCTGGCGGCGCAACTCCCCGATCACCTGTTCGTTTCTGTGAGGCACGGGAGCACTCACGCCGGGGTATCCCGCGCCGCCGTACACCTTCGGCTCTAGGTTGATGAGTAGCGCGGCCGGGCCTTGCGGCATCGCCTGTCGGATGAATTGATCGGCCGTCTCGCGCGGCAGCGTGCCGCCGCGCTGCGCGCGTTCGGCCTTCAACCTTTCGTAAGTCGCGCCCGCGTCTGTGCGCGCCCGCTCGCGCTCCGCGACGTTGGTTTGATAGTTGGAGTGAATCGCGTATGTCGAACCGGCCGCGCCCGCGATGATTGCGCCGGGCAGACCGCCGCGACCGGCGAGTCTAGCGAAGCCGCGCGCGCCCGCTGCCTTTAATGTCTTATAACCGAAGTACCCGCTACCTATTGTTTCAGTCCAGCCAAAACCCGATCCGCTGCTTACACCGCCGCCCGCGCCGCCGCCCCGCAGACCGCTCATAGCATCGCGCAACAGACTCACGCCGCCCGCCGCTTCCGTCGAAGCCTTGCCGAGTGCCGTGACACCCGTTAGCGCGGCCGTCAAGTCGGGATGCCGTTGCATCCAGTCGGCCGCGCCGCCCGCCGCGCCGCCCGCGCGATTTACTAGCCCCATCGCCTCGCGCGCCTTCGCGTCGTTCCATTGCGTCTGTAGGCTCAGGAAGTTGCCGAGAGGGTGTTGCGCGTCGAACAGGCGGGAGTAAGACTCGTTGACGCCGAGCGCGCGCTGATAATTCTTCGCCTCTTTGTCGAGTGAGGCTTGGAAGTTAATCATCTGCGCGATGAGATTTTGTGAAGTGCGGTTGGCGACGAGCGCGCCGACCTGTTCGTTGACTTTCTTGAAGTCCGTCGTGTCAACGCCGCGCCCTTTAAGCTTCTGATTCAATTCTTCCGCGAAGGCCATCGGATCGCTTTGTAGCGTCTCGGCCATCGGGATCGCGCCCGGCTTCATGCGCTTGATAAGCCCGGCCTTCGTAAATTCGACCTTCTTCTTATCGAGCAGGCCGAGTTCATCCCAACGTTTCAACTTGTAGGCGGGCATCTGCCCCAAGACTAAGTTTTGATTTAACGACGTGAGCGAAGTCCCTAGACGCGCGCCCCCAACTTGCTGGATAAGCGGTAAAATTTTTGAGAGACCTGCGGGGGAAAGCCCCATCGCCGCGTTGCCGCCGTACTTGGCGAAGGCTCGGAACTCGGCCGGGTTGATGTCGCCGCCTGTCGCGGCCGTCGCCTTCGATACCTGATTGAAATAGCTCTCCATGCGGGCGCGGTCTTGATCGGTGAACGTGCCGCGCAGCCCGGTCGGGCGGTCAATGCCGAGCAGTTCGAGTGCCTTGAAGCTGTTACTGATCTGGCGGTTGATGTCTGCGGGTGAATACTGATCTCCGTGCAGGGTTTGCATATTCGCCCTGTAGCGGAGTGAGATCGGGAGGAACTTCGCCGCTTCGTTCACATCTCCGAAGGTGCTGGATAGCGCGTTCAGCGTCTCGATACCTTCGGCCCGCGTCACGCCGCGAACCTTCGTCAAGGATTCGTTGACGGCCGCGATGCCGCGCGCCGTGTCATCTTCCGAGTAGCCCGCGACGCGAAAGCGTGCCTCCGCCCTCATCTGCTGCATGGCGGGGCGCGCGAAGTCAACGACGGTATCAACCGCGCCCCTGATAGCCTGCCCCGCCTGCGCCGCACTCATCACGCGATTACTCGCGGAGTCAACGAAGCCGGGGCGCGCGGCGCGCGTGGCGCGTTGCCTTTGCGCGTCGCGCTGCAATCTCATCTGCTCGCGCATCAGTCGAACGTCGGCGGCGGCGGCCGTCTGCCGCGTGCGCGCCTCGATCTGCGCGAGCCGCGCGCCGTCCTGCCGGAGCTTCAACTGCTCGCGCAGTAGCCGGGTCTGCTCGCGCTCCGCTCGCGTGCGGTCGCGGTCGGTCAAGGGGCGTGGCGGTCGCGGCGCGAGTTGTAAGGGCTGCGGAGTGATGCCGGGCTGCGGAGTGACGCCGGGGCGGGGCGGGGCGACGCCTCCGCGCTTGATCTGCGCGTTAAGCCTGCCCACGTCGCGCGAGAGGGCGCGCACGTCGTTGGCGGTTGACTTGATCTGCGATTGGTAGCGCGAGAGGGGTGTGGCGGGTAGCTGTCGGCCTAACTCTTTTCTCAGTTGCGAGTGAGCCTTGATCGCGGAGCTTGATTGCTTCTCGAAACGCTTGAGCGCGGAGACGGATTTATTCAGGCCGCCCGATAGACGGTCGTTTAATTTGAGCAGTACCGAGAGGGTATAACTCGCGCGGCGCTTCGCCATAAAAGCCCATTACTCCCGTTCGGAGTTAGTGAGCTTCTAATGAGCTTCTAAGTTATTTTGAGCTTCTAGTGAGCTTCTATGTGGTGCGGCGGACTATAGCACCGCGACGGACGGAGCGAAAGATAAATCTTTCAAAGCCAACCTAACAGCCTTAACGCGACGTAGCCAACGACGGCGACAAAACCCAACGCGGCTAGAATCTGCTTTCGCTCCGACTCTACCCGCCGGCCGCACTTCGGGCAGGCTTCGGCTTGATCGGAGACTTCCGCGCCGCACTCTTTACAGGCGATCAGGGCCATGCGGCCGAAGATAGCAGAGTGGCCGGGAGGGCGACAACGCCGCCTGAGCGCGGGCGGGAGCGGGCCTCTAGTTTCCCCTTGCTTCCCTGCCCCCGGCAGTGGTACAAGGCGCGGCCACGAACCGGCCGGCGGGCGGGGAGGATCGGCGGGTGATGCTGGGCGCTAGGCCGCTCCCTCTAAGCAAAGCGGCAATCGTATTAATAGAATCCAACAATGTGAACCCATCATGAATGAAAAGCACGAAACTGAACGCACAGAAACTGAAAAGCAGTTACTCGAATACGCCTCATTTGCAGGCGAAATAATCAGACGTTTATCTCTTGAAAAGAAAGATAACTCTAAGCCCAAACCAAGTTGGCAGGTTTTCCTTGAGTCAACAGGAGGTGCGGCATTGATTACAGTATTGGTTGGCGGCCTTATCGCCGGGGTGGTAGGTCAATGGATAACGAATGAATATCAAAAAGGTATGAAGGCAAGAGAAACCTCAGTAGCCGCATATAAGGAATTTCTTGGACAGGGGAAGGAGACGGTGACCCAAGCTTACAGTATAATTGGAAGTGTTATTTCCGCCTCTGATGACTTGATAAATGTATCAGCGGAGCGAGTTAATGAAATCGAAACGTATACTGATCCGGAAACGAGTAAATTAGTTATAGAGCAGCGAAAAGAAATTCTGAGTAAATTCACGTCGGCGGCTTCGACTTGGCGTGAGGAGCGTGAAAAACTAGGCTTATTCATCAGTTATTATCATGACGCTCAACCTGATGTAATAGACTCATGGAGGACTATGCAGGATTCCGTAACCGCGTATATATCCTGTGCTGAACATAGTCTCTTAAATAGTCTTTTTATGCCGAAAGGTCGAACCGACAATTCTGAGGTTCTGTGTCGAAACGAGAAGAAAGTGCTTTATGAATCGATGAATCGCTTTACGGTGGCACGCTTGAAAGCAGCGCAGCAGCAAGCTAGAGCTGGCTGGATTACATCTCAGCAGTAAATCTTGTAGCCCTAGGGCGGCCTAACAAAGGCATGCACCCGACCCGAATCAGAAAGCCTTTCATCGAGAACTTGCTGCTAGCGCGGTTGTGTACGAGCGGGTGATGCCGGGCGTTAGGTGCTTACCTTATTCATTAATTTGAGAGGTTAGACATATGATACTCGAATGTACAAGATGTGAAGCTCTAGTAAATGCTGAGTTGATTGCAAACTACGAGCTTGAGGAAAATGACGTTATTTATAATTATTGCTTCCTTAAATGCCCTAAGTGCGAGCGGCCTCTATTAGCTGATAATGATCCGTACTTTGGCCCTATGCGTCTTTATCCTCCACAAGGCAATCGAATTAACCCGTTCCTGCCTAAACCACTCAAAGATGCTTACAGAGAAGCTATATCCTGCTTCAAATCTAAAGCATATACAGCTACGGCCATCATGTGCAGAAAAACCCTTGAAGGAATCTGCGTAGAACATGGGGCTAAAGGTAATAATCTTGTCTCGGCCTTGAAGGATTTGAAAGATAAAGGGGTTATTGAGAGTCGCCTCTATGAATGGGCAGATGCTCTCAGAATTTCCGGGAATGAAGCTGCCCATGACGTAAAGGTTACGGTTTCTGCTGAGGACGCACGGGACATACTCGAATTTACTAACGCGCTTCTTGAGTATGTCTTTACATTCAGAGATAAGTTTGAGGAGTTCAAAAATAGGCGTGCTAATAAGGGGAAATCTAAACCCAATTCCGCACCTAAAAAGTCGCTCAAGCCGGCCGCGAGTTAGCATATTTCTTATCGCAAGACTTGGCGCTGTTGGCGTTGAATGCGCGGCGCTGATGCCAGGCGTTATGCGCTATCTTTGGAGTGTCGAAGAGGATTCAACATGGAAAGAGGTCTCTGGTTTAGCGTAGTCGGTTTTTTTACTATTGTTGGTGCTCTTGCTGCTCTCCTTGTAGTTCCAGAAATTCGGAGGGGGATCGGCTTAGATGCGCGAGATTCTATGGAGTCGAATAAGCTTGATGAAACACAACAAACATTATCTCAGCCAGTTTCGACAAGTACGCCAATCATGAGTACACCGGCAGCAACTCCTAGTATACCGGGGCTTTTTGTCGGAGAATCGTATAAGTTTTCCGACGATGACAGGGTGTATTACTACGGCAGTGACCATATGTTTCATCACGTGATAACCGGAGAGGCTTATTTCCGAATCTATAACTGCCCGGAAGCCCGGTTCGACAGATGCCACACGGTTAAGCTAATGCCTTCTGTTATCCGTAAGAACTCTCCAATTCTGAGGGGTTCGGTGATTGAACGATAAGTAACGTCTATCAAATAGACTTTGAGAAAGCGAAAGCGACTCACTAGTCTGCTGCTAAGCCCCGCTTGAGGGGAAGGAGGCCGTCATCACATAGAACGAGCAACCGGTCGTGAAGCTCATGCCAATGTCGCCGCCGCGCATAACAACGGCATGCACCTGACCGGGAATAGCGCAGCTTTCATCCGTCAGCTTGGATGCTAGTTCGTTTGTGTGCGCACTGGGCGTGTCGCATTCTTTGCAAGGCGTGAGGGCCATGCGGCGGATTGTAACTCAGCTATTCCATTTTGCAATCGGGGCGGTCTGCGGATTCAAGAGTCGCCCCTGAGTTATGATTCAACCCTGTCGAATGTATGTTTGATGATGTTGGCTTGTATAGCTTCTGCCCTGCGGTGTAGCCAGTCGAAACCGACTATTCTCACGATACCGTGCCGCGACTCATTCTCCTGTTTAAGCCTCTCGGCGTGCTTAACAGATAATCCCGACTCCATCCCTATAACTACAAGGCTGGATGGCCTCCATATGTTTTCAAACCTCTGTTTCGCGTAAAGCTGATTGGATGCTATCCAGTCCCGATACTCTAGAGCCTGTCGAACGGCGTGACTTGTTTTCGCACTCAGATCGCCATTCTTGTTGAGTATGGCATCAGTGGGCTTTTCGATCTCAACCACCACGTAACTATCATCCATCAGCCTTATAAGAAAATCGGCCTGTAGGCTTTCACCCAAACTAACCTTCGACCAGAGGCTCGCGTAGAACGGTTCGAGGACGTTCGGGTGCTTGGCTAGGTATTGGTGAACCTGCTCCTCTGACACGTCAGGGGTGCTGATTAGCTCGGCGTAGCTGTCCAGAACCTTGTTGTTGAGTCCGAACCACCTGCCGAGGAAAGCGCAAAACATATTATTAAAAGCGCCCTCATAAACATTGATACCTTTATCGTCCAACTCGGTTTTAATCGCGCCTATGGCTGCCTTAAATCCCATGAATGAGAGATTGTCTAGAATAGTGTGCGCGGCTCTCGGATTATCCATTGCTATCCTTACTAGTGTCTGTCTAGCCAATTCGGTAAAGGCGGCAGACTTATATTTATCGCTGTCTATTCCTATCCTCTCATAGAGGCTCGGCATGGCCTCTTTGAATGATTGGGTTGCTAGGTGCGAAAGTGAAGCGTTAGCGGCGTGCGCTATAAATTCGATAGAAGAGGGCATAGCTAAATGGCTCTCGACACGGAATATGTTTGCAGTGAGTGCCGACAGACCTTCTTCCCAGAAGAAGGTCGTGGCGATGCACGCATACATCCGCGCGTCGTCACTCTCAGTGTTGTCGCACAGGAAATTCAATAGCTCTATCGTGCTTTCTAAGCCGATCCGACCTTCTTCACTTACACAAAACAGCAAAGCCGCCTCCACGTCGGCAGCGGCTTTCGTCTCTTTCGCCTTATCTATCGCTTCTTTGAGTCTAAGCTCGTTCACTGGCCTGTCCTGTTTTATATGTGCGATCTTCACCGCCCCCGCAGTATTCGCAAGTCGTCTCGGCTACACCCTCAGTTTCATTAAAGGCCCCCCTAGCCTCTATCACGTAAGAAACTTCTTTGCCGGGGGCAGTTAGCTCACCTTCGATGAGGGCGATTTGCCTCTGCTTTGCATCGAATAGACCTTTAGCGATCTTACTGAATTTCCTGTTCGCTAAATCCTCCAAAAACTCTCCGACTGTGATAACTGCCGCTTCTACTTTTCCGACATTGGTTTTCAGCTTGTGAAGCTCAAGGTGCTTTTGATACTCATAAAGCAACGTTTCAAGCTTCTCGACAACCTCGAACGGGGAGAGTTCGGCCTTAGCCGTTTCGCTCATCCAATTCCGCAGCGCCCAAAACTTGCCTTTGGAGTCGGGGTCGCTCCTGTACTCAAGTATCTGTTCCCACGGGGTTGAATAATCCGGCATGGGCAGAGTGCCGAGGGTTATTTGCACCACCTCTTTCTTCTTTACATGTTCTCCTTCTATGAAGTGACAGTAGCAAGGGAGAATGGGATAGGCGTCTACCTGTTTTACCTTCCGTAGAAGCAAGCTAATGCATTGAACTTGATACTGAGGCGCGAGCAGAAAAGAAGTTATATCAACCGGCACGGGTTCGTCTGACTTGCCCGCTAGACTTTCAATGTGATCTGCTAGCCGGCGCATTCCAGAGGCGTGTTCATGCATTAACTCGGAGTAGTTTCTATACTCCTCGCTTGCTAGAACTTCCTCTGCCAGAACTGACTCGTCCTTTGAAATATTCCCCGGCTCAAAAATAATCCCTTCCTCAAATAGCCAATCTAGATCGTCGTAATAATCGGCCATAGCCGGACAGCTACCCCTTCTCAGCATAGGGGCGATAACGCTGTAATTTGGCACGGCTATCCGGTCAAACATTAAAGCTTCCTGCTTAATGGATGCTGTGTCATTAACACCGATAAGACTCTTGACTCCTATAAACTCTCTCACTTCTCCCCGCCCCTCCTCTTATCTGTCTCGCGCACTCATTTCTTCCCGCCCTTCTTGCCCGCCTTTTTTGAAGGTCTGCCCATCTTCGGCGGGGTGAAGTTATCCAGATCGGTTTCAGGAATAACCCACACAGAGCCGATCAATGTTTCTTCAAGGCGTGCGTTAGGGAATAACCCTTTGTTACACCACTGGCGCACGGTGGAGTGCGCCACGCCGAGCCGCGCCGACGCTTGCGATGAAGTCAAGTCAGCCATAACCAACCCCTTATACCTCACACGCGGAAATTAAGCAATAAAAGTACAGCAGCCCCGCTTGATTTATCTTGACTAAGTACAGCAGGGGTGCTACACTTTCGCCTGTCAATCAGCTATTTAACTCCCGAAAGGAACTACCAAAATGCAGACCTTGACCCCCGAACAGCAAGAGCAGGTTTCCAGCATGAAGCGCAGCGTCGAAACCCTCCGCGCCGTCGCGCGCAACTGCTCGGACTTGGAAGCGGCCGACGACATCAACCTTCAATGCCGCAACCTTGAGGCGAAGATCGCCGTGCTGCAAGGGACGCCCGCGAAGTACCCCGCGCGAGTCGCCGCCTGACAAACGAATGCGGCCGGGGGGAGTGTTAGCGGCACTCCCCCCGGCCTTGTCCATCAACCCTGCTCCACCTTGACATCGGAAGGGACACAGTCAATGGCACGCAACAATCCTAACACCGACGGCGTACTCCTGAAACTCGTCACCCTGCGCGGCCACATCTACTACGCGCAAGTCCGCATAGTCGATCCGCCCGCGTCCGCCCACCTGCAAGCCGCGCTCGAACTCGTCAGCCAACTGGAAGATCACTTCGCGTTCGCGCTCGCCTCCGACCCCGCGCCCGCGCCGGCCGGGCCTGCCGAGCAGATCAAGGGGGTGATGTGATGGCGAGACGCACGACACGACCGCCCGACGATGACCTTGATCGCGTCGCCGCGGGCGCGACGCACAGAGATGCCGCCCGCCTCGCGCAGTCGTTCAGATGCCTCGACATTGGCGAAGACGTGCGCGCCGACCTGATCGCGCTCGTCGCCTGCGTCGCCTTCTGCCCGGCGACAGATCGCGACGGGATGTTCTACGAAGTCGTCAGCGTCCTCATGCCGGACTTCGAGGAGTCGCGCCGCGCGGTCGAGCGGAAGGCCGCCGGGCGCATCAGGGCGAAGAAAGGGGGCGCGTGATGCCGAGACCCGACCGGCGGGACGCGGCGGGGCCGCGCCCGGACGTAGCCCTTACGCGCTCCGACGCGGCCTTCAAGGGCTGGGCCACGCGCTGGGCGAAGGCCGAACGGATCGCCCGCCTCGAAAGCCTGATCAGGACTAACAGGATCGTCTGCCGGGACGCGCGCCGGGAACTCGCCAGCCTGCGCGGGGGGAGGGCGCGGTGAGTAGTAGTTACCCCGCCCTGCCGCTCGGCAAGTCGGGCAAGGCCGCGCTCGTCGACGCGGCCGACTTCCTGAGATTCGGCCGCTTCGAGTGGGAGCTGCACAAGCAGGGGCGCGTTTACAGGGTGGTGAGGAACGGCGGGAAGTGGACGCAGCGGCTGCTGTCTCACGACCTGTTGGGCCTCGCGCGCTACGAGTGGGCGGAGCACGTCAACGGCGACGGACTCGACTACCGGCGCGCGAACCTCCGCGCGAAGGTCGGCCACGTGTCCGCCCGACGCACTCCGAGGCGCACGATCTACCGCGCCAGCTTCCGCATCGACGATCACCCGTTTTACGTCGGCAGCGCGGCGAGCCGGGAGCGGGCGCAGGAAATCATCGAGAGACTTGCCGACGTGGCCCGCGCGCTCCGCGGGCGCGGCCTCACGCGCCCGCAGATCAGGAGCGCCCTCGCCGTGGCGACGGGCCGCGCGGAG
>DATCVD010000863.1:0-2035 GCA_036567125.1 Pyrinomonadaceae bacterium
CCCGCAAGTGGCCGGCGATGACCTCGCGCGGGAAGGGCAGGCGCGCCTCCTCCTTCGCCGCGTCGTCGCCGCCGGTTGCGCCGGCTCCGGCCGACTGCGGAGCCGCGCCCGCGCCGTTCGAGTCGTCGCCCGCGCCGGCAGCGCGCGCGCCCGTCTGCGACTCGCGCCACTCGGCGAACTGCGCCTCGACCTCCTCCTGACAGTAGAGCAGAGACTTGACGCTGCGCCGCCGGGGCTTCGCCTCGAACGAGTCGAACGCCTGCTCGATGCCGCGCAGCGCGACGAACAGCGGCACGCCCATCTCCTTCCAGCTCTCGATCAGCGCCCAGTCCATCGGGCTGAGCAGCAGGTGCTTCCCGCGCCGCCTGACGAACGCGTCCTCGATCTCGGTGAAGTAGTTAAAGTAGTTCAAGCTGTTAGCGATTAGCTGTTAGCTGTTAGCAAAACCAAAAACCGAATTTCGATAACGGAGCCTGACCGGCTCCTTCCGGCTAAAGGCTAAGAGCTGACAGCTAACAGCTTCTTTCGTAAATGATCCTCATGCCTTCGAGCGTCAACGTGTCGTCAACGCGCTGGATCAGCTCCGAGCCGTGGGCGATGAGCGGGGCGAGGCCGCCGGTGGCGACGACGGCCGGCGCGCCTCCGAGTTCCGCGACGACGCGGCGCAGGATGCCGTCCACTAGCCCGACGTAGCCGTAGTAGAGTCCCGACTGGATCGAGCCGACGGTCGAGGAGCCGATGACCTTCGCCGGCCGCCTGATCTCGACGCGCGGCAGGCGCGCGGCGCGGGCGAACAGCGCGTCGGACGAAATCTGTATGCCGGGCGTGATGACGCCGCCGAGATATTCGCCGCGCGCGCTGATGGCGTTGCAGGTCGTCGCCGTGCCGAAGTCGACGACGACGCACGGCGCGCCGTACTTGGCGAGCGCGGCCACGGCGTCGACGATCCGGTCGGCCCCCACGTCCGAGGCCGGCTCGTAGAGGATCGGCATCCCCGTGTCGGTCGTGTGGTCGATGAAGAGCGGCGTGCGGTGGAAGTAGACTTCCGCCATCCGGCGCAGCGTGAAGTTGAGCGGCGGGACGACCGACGCGACGGCGACCGCGTCGATCTCCTTGAAGTCGATGCCGACGAGCGAGAACAGGTTGCGCGCGTAAACGCCGTACTCGTCAACCGTGCGGTCGCGCGCCGTCGTCAGACGCCAGTGCGCGACGAGCCGTTCGCCTTCGTACACGCCGAGCGAGGTGTTCGTGTTACCCGCGTCGATGACTAAAAGCATAAGGACTGAGGACTGAGGACTGAGGACTGAGTTAGGAGCCGCCCCTCTTGCGCTCGACTGCGGCCCTGAGACCGCCGACGATGCGGCCGACTTCTACAGCCAACGTCATCAGTTCGTTAAAGACTTCTCGATCAAGATAACCGGCATCGGAGGCAATGTATAACTGCGAGCGCAGTTCGGCGCAAGAGCCTTTCGCGATTGAAAGGAATTGGTGAAATTCTGAAGGCTTGCCGCGCTCGAAGCCCTCGGCGATGTTTGACATGATTGAGACGGCCGCGCGCCGAATCTGATCCTTGAGACCGAAATCTCTTTCGAACCTCCCCCGCCCCGTCGCCTGATAGATTCTGGCCGTCAACACGCGCGCCTTCTGCCAAGCGATGACGTCCTCGAAGCGGCTAACTTTATCACTCATCTTCTCCCTCAGTCCTCAGTCCTCAGTCCTCAGTACTTTTTCGATCAAGTCGCAGGCCGTCTGTGTGCCGTTCTCGCCGCGGACGATCCCGCCGGCTTCGGCCGCGCGCGCTTCGTAACTCCCGCCGCGCAGCAGCTCGCCCAGTTCCCTTTCGGCCGAGCGCGCGTCGTACTTCGGGCGCGGCAGGACGCGGCCCGCGCCGAGGCGCGCGGCGCGGGCGCCGTTGTCGAACTGATCGTGGCTGAAGGGGACGACGAGTTGCGGGCGGCCGGCGCGCAGGGATTGGCCCGTCGTGCCGACGCCGCCGTGGTGGACGACGGCCGCGGCGCGCGGCAGCACCTCGCCG
>DATCVD010000864.1:0-7950 GCA_036567125.1 Pyrinomonadaceae bacterium
GTCCTGATCGCCGGGCGCGCCGTCGCCGGCCAGCGTCGCCACCTTGCCGCGCCAGCCCGTCGCGGTCGGCACGGGCTTCGAGCGCTGGCGGACGTAGAGGACGAGTGAGACGGCCCCCGCGACGAGCAGGAGCACGAAGACCGTTAAGAGTGTCAGCTTGGGGGCGCGGCCGAATCTTCCGCGCGCGCGGCGGGCGTCGGGTGTCGTCACGAAGACAGTTATCAGTTCTCGCGCCGCGCTTGTCAAACAGGCGCACGGCTTCGTCAAGCGCGTGCGCTTTGATTTGTAAGGGCAGACTCGTCCCTGCCCGCGGCGCGGGCCTCCGTGGGGCGAAAGGGAGGGCGAGACTGAAGGGCTAAAGGCTACTTCGGCGCGGGCAGGTGTTCTCGCAACTGCGCCCTCAGCTCGGTGAAGTCGGCGCGCAGCGTGTAGAGTTCGGAGTGCGTGATCTTGACCTCGGCCTCGATGCGATCAAGGCGCACGTTCAGCCGCTCCTCAAACTTAGTCAGCCGCTCGCCCAGCGTCTTATTCAGCCGCTCTTCGAGCGTCGTCATGCCGTCGCGCAGCTCGCGCATCATGTCCATGAGGGTGTCGAGCGTCGGTTTGGTTGTGAGATTGCCTGTCATAATGTTGCCAAATTAACACCGCCTGAACGATGAGGGCAAGATCGCGCGCCTTCCGCCGATTAAGGCGCGGAGACGCAGCCGACGCCCGCCCGCCGCCGCCCGAAATTTCGCGTGTGGACGCGCGCGGGAGGTTTGGATTATGCTTGCGCGCACCGCTGCTGCTCTATCCGAAGTCAAAAGCCTTTCAGGAGTCCCGATGTCGAAAATGCTGCTGCACCTGTGTGGGGGCGCGCTGCTCCTCGCACTCTCCGTCCCGCCCGCGCGCGCGCAGGAGTTGACGCAGTCGCCCACGCCTTCGCCGCAACCGTCGCCCGCGCCGCAGGCGCGTCCCAAGTCGCAGGAGGAACAACTCTTCGAGCGGCTGGAATGGCGCAACATCGGCCCGGCCAACATGGGCGGCCGGACGGCCGACGTGGAGGGCGTGCCGGGCAACCCGAACGTGGTTTACGTCGGCACGGCTTCGGGCGGCGTGTGGAAGACGACGAACGGCGGCACGACGTGGCGGCCGATCTTCGAGCGGCAGGGCACGCTCTCGGTCGGCGACATCGCGCTCGAACCCGGCAACCCCGACGTGGTCTGGGTCGGCACGGGCGAGGCCAACCCGCGCAACTCGGTCTCGTTCGGCGACGGCGTCTATAAATCGACCGACGGCGGCAAGACTTGGCAGCACACGGGCCTGCGCGACACGCGCCACATCTCGCGCATCCTGATTAACCCGCGCAACACGGACAACGTCTTCGTCGGCGCGATGGGCCACGCCTTCGGCCCGAACGCCGAGCGCGGCGTGTACGTGACGCAGGACGGCGGGCGCACGTGGGCCAAGACGCTCTACGTCGACCCTTCGCACGGCATCGCCGACATGGACATCGACCCGCAGAACCCGAACGTGCTGTTCGCGGCCGTCTGGAAGTTCGAGCGCAAGCCGTGGACGCACACTTCGGGGAGCGAGCAGGGCGGCGTCTTCCGCTCGATCGACGGCGGGCGCACGTGGGCGAAGATGACGAACGGACTCCCGAAGCTCGTCGGCCGCATCGGCGTCAAGTTCGCGCCCTCGAACCCGAACGTGGTTTACGCGATCACGGAGGCGAAGGAGGGGACGCTCTACCGCTCGGACGACAAGGGCGAGACGTGGCGGCGCGTCTCACAGCAGCAGTCTATCGTCTCGCGCGGCTTCTACTACACTGACCTGCGCGTCGATCCGACGAACGAGAACCGCGTCTTCGCGGTCGCCTCGATCCTGTTCGTCTCCATCGACGGCGGGCGCACCTTCCGCTCGATCACCGGCCGCACTCACATCGACTACCACGCGCTCTGGATCGACCCGACGAACCCGCGCCGGATGTGGCAAGGGCAGGACGGCGGCGTCGCGCTCACGTGGGATGGCGGCGAGACGTGGGATTACTACAACAACTTCGCGCTCGGCCAGTTCTATCAGGTGTACCTCGACGACCGGCAGCCGTTCTACAACGTGATGGGCGGCCTGCAAGACAACGGCTCGTGGACTGGCCCTTCGCGCACGCGCGAGCCGGCCGGGATTCTGAACGACGACTGGCGCATGGTCTCCTTCGGCGACGGCTTCCACATGATCAGCCACCCGGACGACCCCGATCTCTACCTGTCGGAGTCGCAGGGCGGCAACGTCGTCCGCACCGACATGCGCAACCGCGAGCAGCAGTTGGTCATCCCCTCCTACCCGACCGGCGGCGGCCCCGCCTCGCTCTCGCGCCACCGCTTCAACTGGAACGCGCCGCTCGTCCCTTCGCCGCACGACAAGAACACCGTCTATCTCGGCGGCAACGTCCTCTTCAAATCGACGGACTTCGGCAAGTCGTGGGCGGCGATCAGCCCCGATCTCACGACGAACGACCCGGAAAAGCAGAAGGACGCGGGCGGCCCCGTCGCCTTCGAGAACACGACGGCCGAGTACCACACGACGATCATCAGCGTCGCCGAGTCGCCCGCGCGCGCCGGGGTCATCTGGGTCGGAACCGACGACGGCAACCTGCAGGTGACGACCGACGGCGGCCGCAACTGGCGCAACGTGATCAAGAACGTGCCGAATGTTCCCGCCTTCTCCGAGGTCTCGCACGTCGAGCCTTCGCGCTCGGACGCCGACGCGGCCTACGTCTCCTTCGACCGGCACAAGATGGACGACCTGCGGCCTTACGTCTTCAGGACGACCGACGGCGGGCGCACCTTTCGCAACGTCACCGGCGACCTGCCGGCGAACGCCTACGTCTGGGTCGTCCGCGAAGACCCGCGCAACCCGAACCTCGTCTACGCCGGCACGGAACTCGGCGTCTTCGCCTCCTACAGCGGCGGCACGAACTGGGTTCCGCTCGGCCTGCGGAACCTGCCCGTCGTCGCCGTCCACGACATCAAGATTCACCCGCGCGAGAACGACATCGTGATCGCCACGCACGGCCGCAGCGTCTACGTCTTCGACGACGCGACGCCCATTCAGCAGATGACGCCCGAAGTGATGCGCGCGGACGTTCACCTCTTCGACATCCGGCCCGCCCTGCGCCACACCGTCCGCTTCACGCGCTACGGCATCGGCGACCGCGTCTTCACCGGGCAGAACCCGCCCTACGGCGCGCTCGTCACCTACTACCTGAAGGAGAAGCCCGACGACAAGACGACGGTCAAGGGGCAGATACTCGACTCGCGCGGCCGAGTCATTTTCGAGAACCCGCGCATCCCGAAGGAGAAGGGCCTCAACCGCATCGCGTGGGACTTGCGCGTCGGCGGCCCGCAGGTGCGGCGGCCCCCGACGGACGAGGAGACGCAATTTACGGGCGGCCCGCGCGGCCCGCAGGTCGTGCCCGGCACTTACACGGTCAGGCTCGTCGTCGGCAACAAGACGGTCGATAAGAAGGTCGAAGTCCGACTCGACCCGACCGTCTCGACGCCCGCCGCCGACCTGCAACAGGTTCACGACCTCGCCATCCGCATCCGCGACATGCAGTCGGCGACGAACAACGCCCTGCGCGCGCTCGACAGTTTGAAGTCGCAGTCGGAGTTCGTCGAGCGGACGGTGCGCGACCGCGCGGGCGAAGTCCCGCAGGAGTTGCGCGACGCGCTCGCCGGCTTCAGGAAGCAGTCGGACGCGCAGAGCGAAAAGCTCGCCCGCCCCGAAGGCGGCTTGGGCTTCTCCGGCCGCGCGGCGCTCATCGAAAAACTCGGCAACCTCTTCTTCGCCATCGAGGGCGTCAACGCCGCGCCGACGCCCCAGCAGCGCGCCTACCTCGAAGAATTGCAGGCCGAGTTCCGCCAGAAGCTCGACGAGACGAACCGCTTCATCGCGCAGGAAGTGCCGCGCGTGAACGAGACGCTGCGCAAGCACAACGCGCCGCAGCTCATCCCCGGCAAGCCCGTCGAGACGCCGCCGGCCGACGCCGCGGCGCGGCCGTAGCGCGACGCTGGAACTAGGCGCGGGGGGCGCAGGCGCGCGGAGAGGCAGGGCGCGGGATTTAAGGTTTGATGTCCGAAGTTATAGATTTCAGATTTTAGAGTTGAGATTCCGGGCCTGTCTTCTCCGCGCCCCTCTGCGGCCCCCGCGCCCGCGGCGGTGAACCCGAACGCTCGACACGAACAAACGGCGAGACGAAATATGCGACACCCGAAAGTCCGCGCCCTCGCGTCCGCGCTCCTGCTCGCTTCCCTGCTCACGCCCCTCGCCCCGCCGCTGCGCGCGCAGACCGCGCGGCCCGTGCCGCCTTTACGCGAGCAGGCGGCGATCCAGCAGGAGTGGCTGCGGCTGCGGCTTGAGCGCGTGCTCCCCAAACTGATGCGCAAGCACGGCGTGCAGATGTGGCTCGTCGTCTGCCGCGAGTACAACGAAGACCCGGTCTTCTTCTCGCTCGTCTCGCCGACCGTCTTCGCCGCGCGCCGCCGCACGATCTACGTCTTCTTCGACCGCGGCGAAGAACGCGGGGTCGAACGCCTCGCGCTCGGCGGCGGCAGCAACGGCGGACTCTACACCGTCTACCGCGACCCGGAGACGGAAGGCCGCGAGATTTACGGCGAGGGCCAGTGGGCCTTGCTCAAAAAGCTCATCGAGGAGCGCAGGCCCGCGACCATCGCCGTCAACATCTCGCACACGCACGCCTTCGCCGACGGCCTCTCCGCGGGCGAGCGCGAGAAGCTCGAATCCGTACTGCCCGCCGACGCCTTGCGCCGCGTCGTCCGCGCCGAAAACCTCGCGCTCGAATACGTCTCCCTCCGCCTCCCCGAAATGCTGCCGACTTACAAGCGCATGATGGAGACCGTCCACCAACTCATCTCGCGCGCCTTTTCAAGCGAAGTCGTCAAGCCCGGCACGACGACCGACGCCGACGTGGTCTGGTGGCTGCGCCAGCAGACGAATGACCTCGGCCTCGGCACTTGGTTCCACCCGTCCGTCCGTGTGCAGAAGCAGACGCGCACCGGCATCAACCGCCTCGCCGATGACGCGCCCACCGTGATCGAGCGCGGCGACGTGCTCCACGTCGATTTCGGCATCACCGCGATGCGCCTGAACACCGACACGCAGCACATGGGCTACGTCCTGCGCGAGGGCGAACGTGATGCGCCCGCCGGCCTCAAGCGTGCGCTCGCCAACGCGAACCGCTTACAGGATTTGCTGCTCGAAAGGATGAAGACCGGCCGCACCGGCAACGAGATACTCGCCGACACGCTCGCCGCGATGCGCGCCGAAAAGATCAACGGCACGGTCTACACGCACCCCGTCGGCGACCACGGCCACGGCGCGGGCCCGCTCGTCGGCCTCTGGGACAGGCAGCAGGGCGTCCCCGGCCGCGGCGACGTGCCCGTCCTCCCCGACACGTGGTTCTCCATCGAACTCGCCGCCACCACCCCCGTTCCCGAATGGAACAACCAGGAACTCTGGGTCGGCCTCGAAGAAGACGCGTCAATCGACTCGCAGGGCCGCATCAGTTGGGTGCTCCGCCGCCAGACCGACTTCCACCTCGTCAGGTGACGCGCGAAGCGCACCGGGCCGAATGCCGCTATGAGGCCGTCGCTCAGGCTCGCTTTTTTGCGTCTTGATGGGCGACGAATAAAAATGAAATTAATTCTATTACTGATTTTTCTTTTCTGATAGACTGCCGCCCGCCATGGACGACAAGGCGCACAAAGCCACCGTAATCGCTGCCGTCATCGGTCTGGTCGGCGCTATCGGCGCGGCGGTAATTACCAACTACGATAAAATCTTTCCCGCCGCAGACAAGTCCGCCCCGACGGCTGCGCCTTCGTCTAACATGGCCTCCGCCTTGAGTCCATCTAACACGGCCTCGGCCTTGAATTCGACTAAAACCGGCGGTGACGCCGACGCGCCCGCGAGACCCCGCTCCAAGCGATTCTTGGGAGCGTTGGACGGTATCTACATCAGCGATAAAAAAGATCAGCTCACAGTTGATTGGGATAAGCGGAGTTTTTCATTGCTTCATTCCAACTGCGCCATCGAGGGGAACATTGTTGAGGCTGAAGATTTCTGGAAAGTCGTGGTCGTAGGCACCGATGGTATATGCAGTCTGATAGACGAAGATGACATCGGCACGGAAGTCGGGAATATTACGCCGGTCAAAGGCGTCATATCCAATTCCGGACACTTGGGCAGCGCCGTGGTGAATTTTGATAAAGCAGGTCTCTCCGAGCTATCCGGGGTTTACCAATTCGCAGCTTGGGACGTTGAAGGTCTCAGGAAGAAGATGGCGGAAGAAACCGGCAAATAAGATCGAGATTGCGGAGCATACCTCTTCTCCCGATCCTGAAACCTCACGCGCCGCCCAACAACTCGTCCGAGTCGCCTGCTTTCAGCTTGCCTTTCATCGACGCCGCCCGCGATGTAGTTAAACGTCATCGTCGGGCGGCGGGTTAATTCCGGCGTTAAACTTTCTGCGTCTTCCAGCGGCCGCGGCGGAAGGCGAAGTAGGCGACGACGGCGAGGGTGGATTCGGCGATGGTGATGGCGAGGAAGACGCCTTGCGCGCCCATGCCCGACCAGACCGCGAGCGCGTAGGCGAGCGGGATTTCCAAGACCCAGAAGCAGGCGATGTTGATGACGGTCGGCGTCCACGTGTCGCCCGCGCCGTTGAAGGACTGCGCCAAGACCATGCCCCACGCGTAGAAGACGTAGCCGTAGGAGATGTAGCGCAGGCAGTCCACGCCGTAGGGCACGACGGCCGGCTCCGTCGTGAACAGCCCGATCATCTGCTCGGCGAACAGGAGCGTGAAGACCGTCACGACGGCGAGGAACGTCATGTTCGCCAAGCCCGTCAGCCAGACGGATCGCTCCGCGCGTTCCGGCTTCCCCGCGCCGAGGTTCTGGCCGACGAGCGTGGCCGCCGCGTTCGACATGCCCCACGACGGCAGCAGCGCGACGATGAGGATGCGCACCGCCACCGTGTAGCCGGCGACGGCCGCGCTGCCGGAGTAGGCGACGAAGCGGACGATGACGACCCAGCTCGCCGTCGCCACGAGGAACTGGAAAGTCCCGCCCAGCGAGATGCGCATCAGCTTCGCCATCTCGGCGAAGTCGGGCCGCAGGTGCCACCGCTTGACGGCTACGCGGCTCGTGCCGCGGCCGAGCGACCAGAACTGGTAGGCGACGGCCGCCCCGCGCCCGATGGTCGTCGCGACGGCCGACCCCGTCACGCCCATTGCGGGGAACGGCCCCGCGCCGAAGATGAGCAGCGGGTCGAGCGCGAGGTTGATCAGGTTGCCGAGCCAGAGAGCGCGCATGGCGAGCGCGGCGTCGCCCGCGCCGCGGAAGATCGCGTTGTTGAGGAACAGGAGCATGATGACGACGTTCGTCCCGAAGATGATCCGCGGGTAGCTCGCGCCGACCGCGACGACGCCCTCTTCGGCCCCCATCAGCGACAGCAGGTCGGGCGCGAAGACGAACCCGGCCGCGCCGAGCACAATCGACACGAAGACGCCCAGCAGGATCGACTGCGCCGCCGCGTGGGCCGCCGCCGCCTCGTTCCCCTCGCCGACGCGACGCGCGACCGTCGCCGTCGTCGCCATGCCGAGGCCCATGGCGACGGCGAAGATGATCGTCAGCATCGACTCGGTCAAGCCCACGGCGGCGAGCGCGTCCTGACCCAGACGCGAGACCCAGAAGGCGTTGACGATGCCGAAGAGCGACTCCATCAGCATCTCCAAGACCATCGGCACGGCCAACACGAAGATGGCCCGGCCGATGCTGCCCCGCGTGAAGTCCTGCTGCCCGCCGCCGACGACCGCGTCGCGCAGCGTGCCCCAGAAGCCCCGGCCGCGCTGCGGGTCAGCGCCGGTCACGTTTGTTCCGGGTGCTGCGGGC
>DATCVD010000865.1:0-6245 GCA_036567125.1 Pyrinomonadaceae bacterium
CGCGGCGCGGTCGTCTGGGTGCACGGCCCGCAGCCCGTCCTGCTCCGGCCCGTGGAGGAGTTGCGGCAGCGTTGGGAGCGGCGGCCCGACGGGCCTGCGCTCTACTCGATTCAGACGGAGGTCGGGCCGGATCGCGTCTCCGAGAAGCTGGACGGCGTGCCGGCGGTCGAGCCGGTCGAGCGCGCGGGCGATCTCCGTTCCGATCTATCGAACCTGTTCGAGCGGCTCGCCGGGCGCAGGGCGCAACTCCGCTTCGTCAGGGCGGCGGGCGAAGGCGCGCAGGGCGTGCCCGCGCCCGGCGGCAAGGAGACTAAGGAGACTTCGGCGCACCTCGCGCGGCTGTGGGCGAGCGACGAGGTGGCGCGCCTGCTCGCCGACCGCGCGGGGAACAGGACGGACGAGGCCATCAAGCTGGCCGCCCGTTACCAACTGGTCACGCCCGTGAGCGGCGCGGTCGTGCTGGAGACGAAGGAGCAGTACCAGCAGGCGGGGCTTGAGCCTGTCGAGGCTGGGTCGGTGCCGACGATACCGGAGCCGGAGATGGTGCTGCTCCTGATCGTCGCCGCCGCCTTGCTCACGCTCGCCTGCTTCAGACGACGAACGCCGGGGGGGCGCGCGGCGTGAAGGAGTCGCTCACAGTCGCCGAGACGGCGCGCGTTGTCGCGACGCCGCCGCGCGTCGTCCTGAAGATGCCGCCGGCCGTCGTCGCCGTCGTCGCCGCGCAGATCGTCGCCTTCTGGCCCGTGTGGCGTTGGTACTTGGCGCGCGTGTCGGGCGCGGGCGAGGAGGCTTGGGGGCTGCTGGCCCTCGCGTGCGCCGCGTACTTCCTTTGGCGCGGGAAGGCCGACTCCGACAGGCCCGACCCCGCCAAGCCCGGCCCCGCCAAGATCGACGCCGACGCCGCAGGGCGCGAACTGCTGCTCCCCGCCCTGCTCGTCGTGCTCTACGCAATCTCATACCCGCTGCTGCCGCCGCTCGCGCGCGCCGCAATCGCCGTCACGGCGCTCGGCTGCACGGCGAGCCGGCTGCGCTCCGGCCGCCCGTTTCATCCGAGCACGCTGGGGCTGCTCTACCTGTCGCTGCCGCTGATCCCTTCGCTGCAATTTTACGGCGGCTACCCGCTGCGCGCGTTCGTCGCCGCCGCGGTCGCGCCGCTCCTGCGTCTGGGCGGCTACGCGGTGTCGCGCGAGGGGACGAGTCTCGACTGGGCGGGCCGCCTCATCTGGGTCGACGCGCCGTGCAGCGGCATCCGGATGCTCTGGGCGGGGCTGTTCTTGGCCTGCGTCCTCGCGTGCCTCTACGAGTTGCGGCCGCTGAGAACCGTGCAGGCGCTCGCAGCGGCCGCGGCCGTGATCGTCTTCGGCAACGTCCTGCGCGCGGCGGCGCTCTTTTACGTCGAGGCCGGCGTCGTCGCAGCGCCCCCGTGGGCACACGACTACGTCGGCGTCGTCTCGTTCGCGGCGGTCGCCGTTCTCATCCTGCTCGCCGTGCGGCGGCTCCGGCGGGCCGGCCGCCGCCGAATCAACTCACGGGGGGCGGCCGCCGATGCGACATAAACTCATCTACGCCGGGGCCTGCCTGCTGGCCTTCCTCGCGCCGTGGCTTTCGGTGGCGACGACGAAGACGGCCGGCGTCGCGCGCGGCGCTGACGACTTCCCCGGCTGGCCCACACACTTCGAGGGCCGCGCCCTCACGCGGCTTCCGCTGACGGAGCGCGAGGAGCGGTTCGGCGGCGACTTCCCCGGCCGCGTCGCGCGCTTCACGGACGGGCGACGCGAGTTGGTCGTCCGCTTCGTCACCGGCGCGACGCGCAAGCTCCACCCGGCCTCGGACTGCTTCGCCGGTATTGGCTACCGCGTCCGGCCGCTGCCGCTCAGAGTTGACGGCGCGGGCGCGCGCTGGGGGGCTTTCACGGCCGAGCGCGGCGGCGACCGGCTGCGCGTCTACGAACGAATCTACGCGGAGGCGGGCGGCAGTTGGGAGGACGCGTCGGCGTGGTACTGGGCGGCACTCGGCGGCGCGAGCGCGGGGCCGTGGTGGGCCGTGACCGTCGCCGAGCACGAAGCGAATCTCTGAGTCCGCGCCGCGGGCGGCAACGCGCGGCGCGAGAGTCAACCGCGGCACGACGGAAGATGACGAACGAGGGCCGAGGCTTGATCGACTTGCCGGGCGAGGTTGAACTGTCGGAGGCCGCCGACTACGCGGCCGCGGTCGAGCGGGACGGGTTCGCCGTCGTGGCTGACGTGATCGACGCGGCCGCGGTCGGCCGGCTCGTCGCCGAGCTTGACGGCCTCGCGGGCGGCGTCGGCGTCAGCCGAAGGAGTGGCCGCGCCTACGGCGTGAGGAATCTGCTGAGCGTCCTGCCGTCGGCGCGGGGGCTGGCGAACGGGGACGCGCTGCGCTCGCTAATCACGCCCGTTCTGGGCGCGGGCGCGCGGGTCGTCCGCGGGATATTTTTCGACAAGCACGGGGGCGCGAACTGGAAGGTCGCGTGGCATCAGGACTTGACCGTCGCCGTCTGCGAGCGCGCGGAGGTCGAGGGCTTCGGGCCGTGGTCTGTGAAGGCGGGCGTGCCGCACGTTCAGCCGCCGGCTTACGTGCTGGAGGGCGTGCTCGCGCTCAGGCTGCACCTCGACGACGCCGACGAAGCCAACGGGGCCTTGCGCGTCGTCCCCGGCTCACACAAACACGGCCGCCTCGGCCCGCGCGACATCGAGCGTTTGAAAGCGCGCCGCCCGGCCGTCACCTGCGCCGTCGGGAGGGGCGGGGCGATGCTCATGCGCCCGCTCCTGCTCCACGCCTCTTCCGCGTCCGCGCGCCCGTCGCACCGCCGCGTGCTGCACTTCGAATACTCGTCGTCCGATCTGCCCGGCGGGCTGCGCTGGCACGACGCCTGAGTCTCCCGTCCGCGGCCTCACATGCCGATGCCCTTGAGGTGGTAACGCTCGGCGTCGTAGTGGCGCTCGACGTCAACCGTGTTGATGCGGTCGAGCACGGCCGTGATCTCAACGAGCGACAGCTCGCAGGCCGGGGCGACGCCGCGCGCCGAGATCATCTTGCCGAAGTGCCCGGCGGCCACCGCCTCGGCCGCGCGCGCCCCGAACATCATCCCCATCACGCGATCCACGGGCGACGGCGCGCCGCCGCGCTGCGGGTGCGCGAGCGCCGCCGCGCGCGCGTCGTACGGGGTCTCCGAGCGGATGCGCGAGGCCAGCACCTCGCCGATGCCGCCCAAGCGCGCATGGCCGAAGGCGTCGTGGCGGTCGTCCACGGTGACGAGTTCGCCGTCCTCGGCGTAAGCGCCCTCGGCCACGACGATGACCGAGTAGCGCGGTCGCTGCGGGTCGCGCGGTATAGCTTTCGTATCGCCCAGCCGCTCGCGCAGGTGTTGGTAGACGCGCTCGTAGCGGAACGGGTGTTCGGGGATGAGGACGAGATCGGCTTGGCCGGCCGCGCCCGACCAGAGCGCGAGGTGGCCGGCGTGGCGGCCCATCACCTCGATGATCTGCACCCAGCCGTGCGAGCCGGCGGGCGTGCGCGAACGCTCGATCACGTCCGTCACGTTGCGGAGCGCCGTGTCGAAGCCGAGCGTGTAGTCAGTCCCGGCCAAATCCTTGTCGATGGTCTTGGGCACGCCGACGACGTTGACGTTCTGCGACGCCAGCCGCGCCGCGACGCCGAGCGTGTCCTCGCCGCCCATGGCGACGAGGGCGTCTAACTTGAACCGCCCGATGTTCGCCAAGACTTCGCCGGAGCGATCCACGCGGTCGCCTTCGGGGGTGGCGGCGCGGAACGGGTTGGTGCGCGACGAGCCGAGGTGCGTGCCGCCGTCCCTGTCCCAGCGGCGCACGGCGGCGCGGTCGAGCGGTAGCACATCGGGCGCGGGGTCGAGCAGGCCGCGCCAGCCGTCGTAGATGCCGAAGACCTCCGCGCCCAACTCGGCCGCGCGGTAGACCAGCCCCTTGATCGCGGGGTTCAGGCCCGGCGCGTCGCCCCCGCCCGTCAGCACCCCGATCCGCTTCACGTCGCCCATGAACGCCTCGCCTCCAAACGACCGTTAACGAACTGAATCACCCGCAACTTCAACCGCCGATCCGTTGTAGCTATAACTTTCCTGCTGACGCAGCCGCCAACGTCAGCCGTCGGCCGAGTCGTCATCTTTCAGGTCGCCGGCGCGCCGCTTCGCCTCGTCGATGCGCCGGTTGTTCTCCTCGTAGGAGAGTTCGGCCGCGTTCGTTTCGCCGGGGCGCGGCGGGTACTGGTGCGCCGAGTAAACGGGGTAGGCTTCCGTCCGCAGGTGCGCGAGCGTGTGGTGGCCGCGGCGCACCCGCCGCTCGTGGCGCAGGGCCGAGATGTCGAGGGGCGCGACGACGATGCGCTCGCCCGGCCCCGGCGAGGCTTCGGCCAGTATGCGCCCCTCGAAGTCGATGACCTGACTGCCGCCCGGCCAAGAGTAGGGCGGGTAGTGGCGGAGGCTCGCGCCCTGATTCGCGGCGACGACGTAGGCCGTGTTCTCGATGGCGCGCGCGCGGTTGATCACCGTCCACCAGTCCATCGGCCGGGTCGCGCCCCACGGATCCATGTAGGCCGAGACCCGCACCAGAACCTCCGCGCCGTTGGCCGTCATCTGCCGCATCGCCTCGGGGAAGAGCCAGTCGTAGCAGACGGCACAACCTATCTTCCCGATCTCCGTGTCGGCGACGGGGAACAGCGGCTCGTCGTAGCCCTCCAAGTCGTGCGGGCTGGCGTGCACCTCGTACGGAATCCACGTGTTCACCTTCCGGTACTTCGAGAGGATGCCCGACGGGCCGACGAGGCAGGTCGTGTTGAAGAGGACGCCGGGCCAGCGGCGGTCGCGCTCGATCATCGTGCCGGTCTGGACGAAGACGTTGTGCTCGCGCGCCTTCATCCCGACGAGTTCGGTGTGCTCGTTCGGGATTTCGACGGCGAGCTTTTCCGTCAACTCCCTGACGGTCGGGAAGACCGGCGCGGCGTGCGCGAATTCGGGGAAGACGACGAGGCGGACGGGCAGGAAGGGCGCGCTGCCCGCGACGGCCGAGTCGATCATCGAGAGCATCCGGTCGGTGCTGCGCCGCATCTCGCGCCGCTCCGTCGGGTTCGGCATGTCCGTCTGGCAAGCCGCGACCGAGTACCTGATGTGTTCCATAAAACCTCGAATAAGGAAGGGGTTAGGATTTAGGATTTAGGATTCAGGATTTAGGATTCAGGAAGATCGTCGGCAGCCCGCTTCCGCTCCTAAACCCTAGCTCCTGAATCCTAGCTCCTAAATCCTAATCCTTTCCTCTCACCTCCCGGCGATGAGTGCTTTGACGGGCGCGGCGACGACGCGCGTGTTGTAGCGTTCGACGTAGGCGCGGTGCGCCGCCGTCGCGGGGTACGCTTCGGGCGCGGCGTACGGGTAGCTCTTCATCGCGTGGAACGGGAGCGGGGCCAACTCGTGCGGGCTGGCCGAGTTGATGTCCATCTCCTTGCTGAAGCCGTCGGAGTAGAGCAGGAAGGTGCGCCGCCAGCCGGCGGGCGGCGGCGCGAAGGCGCGCGCGTCGAACGAGAGCGCGAGCTCGTCGCCGGGGCGCGAGACGACGAACATGTCGTCCGCCCGCGCGAGCAGCTCGCGCACGTCGCCGAAGCGCGTGTAGCGGCCGGGCAGCGCCTTCCACGGCGACGAGTCGGAGACGCGCGCGTAGTCGTACCCGAAAGGCTCGCGCCCGTCCGGCGTCAGCTCGGCCGAGAAGCCGCGCCAGCGGAGGTCTGCGACCGCCGCGTCGGTTCGCTCGACGCGCAGCGGCTCGCGGCCGGCGTCGGCGACGAGAATCTGATCCCAGTAGATTCTCATGTTCGTCACGACGCGCACCTCGCGGCTCGCCGAGAGGAACTTGCCGGCGAGATCGACCGCGACCGTCTGCGGCCGCCCGACCGGGATGCCGACGTTCTCGATGACCGTCCGCCACTTGCCTTCACGATCCTTCACTTGGAGCGCGGGCGCTTTCAACGAAAGGCCCTGCTGCGAGGCCGCGACGTTGTCGCTCGAAAAGGCGTAGTCAGTCCAGCCGGTCAGCAGCAGCAGCGGCCGCCCGGAGGTCGTTCCGAGATCGAGCGTGAGCGCGTGGTCTTCGGCGTAGCCGCGGATGGGGCGGAGCGGGAAGCCGTCCGCGTAGGCGCGATCAAGCTTCGCGACGCGCGCGAGCAGGTCGCGGCCGCGGTCGTCCGCGGCGCGGCGCGGCGGG
>DATCVD010000866.1:0-8888 GCA_036567125.1 Pyrinomonadaceae bacterium
GGCCGCCGCACCGCCGCCGTCGCCCGCGACGGCGGAGAAGCCGCCCGCGCCGTCGCGGGTTCAAAGCCCCACCCCGCTCGACAAGCACGCCGAAAAGATTAGGCGCGGCGTGCGCCGGATCGGGGTGAGCCAGACCATCACGGTCATCTTCGCGGACGAGGACGACCTGCACGGCACGGTCACCAACGTCGGCGACGACAGCTTCGATCTCGCCGAAGTCGATCAGCGGCGGATCATCACCATCCCCTACGCGCACGTGAAGAAGGTGCGCTCCGGCTACACGCCTCCCAAACTGTTCACGGGCGAGCGCAACAGCCCGCCTAAGGGCGTGAGGATCGCGGCCTTCGCGGCCCTCATCGCCACGCTCGCCCTGCCGCTCATAGCACTGAGCCGGATCGATTGAGCCGCATCACAAACTAAATTGAAAGACCGCGCCGGCCACGCGGGAACCCGCGGCAACCTGCCGCTGCCGTGGCGTTACGGTCGCACTGGCGGGGATGAGACAGAAAGGCGGCCCGTGAGCGGCCACGCTCGCGGGCCGCCTCACCAAGGCACGCAGACGCAGTTGCGGCAGTTCGGCAGCAGGCGATACAGAACCTCGCGCGCCGCTTCATGCGCTTCGCGCGAGCGCAGGAGCGGGTCGCCGCGCCGCGCGTGGCGACCGACCAACACTCTCACGCGCGGCTCGATCCAGATGTACCAGACCTTGTTGGCGCAGAAGGACGGCCCGCCCTCGTCGCGGATCGACTCCACTTCGAGCCGCAGTTGCGCGAGTTCCGGCTCCAACCCCTTCAGGGTGTCCCACAGCAGCAGGGCCGCGTCGGGCGGCGCGGCGGCGGCCGACGCGGCTACTGCGCCCGCTGCTGCTGCGGCTCCCGCTGGTGCGACACCACTCTGGGCATCGTCGCCGGGGCCGCCACCAATTGCCCGTTCTCCCGGGCGGCGGCCTCCGACTTTTTTGGGCCTTGAAACTCGGCGGCCGCGCCCGCGTCAGCCGCGCCCCGCGCCCGCACCAGATCGAAACTGTAAATCTCTACGCCGCTCTGGCTGAGCGACTCGATCTGGTTGGCGAAGACGTGAAAGCCCTCGGCGTGCGTGCGGTAGCCCTCGTAAGCGCCGCTCAGTTGGAGGAAGCGCCAGCCCTCGCTCTTCAGCCGCTCGGCGAAGCGCTCCGAACGCCGCCAGCGGTCGCCGTAATTGAAGAGGTGCTCGACCGCGACGCAGACCGTCACGAGCAGGCTGAAGGCGACGATCAGGTAACGTACCGTCGGCGACGCCGCCAGCCAGCTCGCGGCGTCTAGCCCGAGGCTCACCAGCAGGACGATGGCCACACAGCCCACGACGGTCAGCAGGCGCAAGGCGTGGTACATCCGCGCGGCCCGCCGCACGTCTCCGTCGGCCTGTAAGACCTGCTCCGCCCAGCGGGAGCGCAGGTACTGTTTTTGCAGGCTGGGGAGGAGCAGATCCTTCGATTCGAGTAGCGTGTTCAACTCCTCGACTAAACGGTCTTGGCGTGAGGCACCTCTCAAGGGGATTGGGGTTGACAACTGAGACTCCTTTGGTTCGGGGCTTAAAAAAAGTCGCTGCGGCGACGGGGTTAAGATTAGTTCGCGGTGACGCAAGATTTGTATTTGAAGGCCGCCCGGAAGTCAACAGCGAGACGCCTGAACGCCAAGAAATTGTCGCGGCCCTGACGACGCAAGCCCGCGCCCCCGGCCGCGCGCACGCCCGCGCCCCGAAGACGGCTACCCCGATGCGGTTCGACGCACGCGCGGGGGCGAGCGCCTTAGACGTACAGCCTACCCTCGCGTGGGTATCTGCCGTGCCGCGCGACCTCGGCGTGATCCGTCTCGCGCCACGCGCGCGCCGCGCCGAGCGCGGCGAGCACCGCGTCTAACGCGTCGCCGCCGCCGTTGCGCATGATGCGGCGGCGATCCGTGTCGCCGATGGAGACGTGCGCCGAGAGTCCGTCGAGTATTGCGCGGCGCGTGCGGAGTCGTTTGCGCGTGAGCGGCCCGCCTTCGGGCTGCTTGTAGTTCTGGTGCGGCAGCCGCAGGCGCTTGAGCGTCGAAGCCGGGCACGCCTCTACCAGAACGCGACGCGCCGTCGTTAATCTACGGTACTGGAACGGCAGGATCGCCGTCTCGCGCCGGCGGCGCAGCGGCCCCAGCACGTCGCGCATTCCGTAGAAGGTCTGGTAGATGATGCGGTAGTGGTAGGGGTCGAACGGCGCGCGCTCCTCGATGTCGGTCAGCCGCCGGATGTGCTTCTCGCGCCCCAAACTCTCGGCCCGGCGGATGCACTCCAACCCCACGCCGTAATCGTCCTCGCCCCACTCGTACAGGAATTCGAACTGCGCCGACCAGCGCGGCCGCTTACCCAACACCTCGACCGGCAGCCCGAACGGAAAATCCAGCGCCCACAGCGCGCGGTCTGACGCGCCGATCATCCCGACCAGAAACCCCAGCGCCGCCCCACGCTCCGCCGTCCCGCACAACGCCTCCAGCCGCGCCAACTCCGCCAGCCTCAACCGCGCCCCGCCCGCGCTCGGCTTTTCACGCTCCAGACGCGCCACCCAAGTATTCCGCCCCGCCAGCCGCGCCCCGCTGAAATCGACGCCGTAGATCGTCCGAAACCTCAAAAGAACCCCTCCCCTGAACGCCCGAAAACAACTCTCTCGGCTAATAAATTAGGCGCTCAACCCGCAGGATTGAACGCCTAACAAAACTTCAGACCGGAACTTGTCGCGTGCCTACTTCCGCCGGTTGCGCTCGCGGTCGGTCGCGCCGGGGTGGGAGAACTGGGCGTAGGCGACGCGGAAGAGTTCCGAGAGGGCCTGCGCGGTTTCGGGCGTGAGATTCCGGTCGGCGCGCAGGTGCGCTTCGACGATGGAGGGCGTCGGCTCCTGCGGGAAATAGACGACCGCTTTGGACTCGTCGCCTTCCGCCTGCCCCGACATCACGCGCTCGATCGGGACTTCGAGCCAGCCGGTGAGGCGCGCGATGTTGTCGGCGTCGGGCTTGCCCGTGCCGTTCTCGATGCGCGAGAGCGTGGAGGCCGAAACCCCCGTCTCGTTCGCCACGTCGCGCAGGGAAAGACCGGCCTCCTCGCGCTTGCGCCGGATGGCGCGCCCCAACTCCACCGTGTTTACCAAACTCTTCTGCTGTGCCATAACTTTGGCCTCCTTCTAGCGCGTTTCATGCCGGTATAGGCAGAAGGCGCGCCCCTTTCCAGCCAAAACCTTACCACAAGAGAATTTTAGACGCAAGACTTTGTTTTATGCTTGCAACAAAACGTGAACTGCGGTACACTGTTTCACGTATGAAACAACGGATTTCACCTGTGTTTCATCCAAAGACCGGGGCGAAAAGACGATGACGAGCGAGTTTATCTGGGAAACATTCGATTCCTTGTGGAATACGGTCAACCGGCAGGGCCGGCGCGTCGAGGAGCTTGAGGCTCGCGTCGTCGAGCTTGAGTCCCGGCTGGCCGAGCGGGCCGCGGCCGAGGAGCGCAAGAGCGCCGTGCAGACGGTCGCGGCGGCCGAGTTCCCGGTCGAGCGCGCGGCCTAACAGGATTTTTGTAGTTTTTGCGAGGAGTAGCAGCCATGTCAACGGCAACCGCGACGAACACGACGGACAAGAAGGCGATCATGCGCGACAAGCGCGCGCAGGGGATCGCCGCGATGGGCCTCGTCAACCGCGAGGGCGACCGCTTCCGCGTGACCACCCCGTCTTTGCGCGGCAAGCGCACGAGCTACGAGGTCTGGCGCGACGAGACGGGCCGCGTGCGCTGCTCCTGCTTGGAGTTCGAAGAGATGTCGGCCGGGGACGCGTCGTTCCGCTGCGAACACGTCCTCGCCGTCAAGCACGCGCTCGTGGCCCGCACGTCGGAAGCCGTGACGAAGCCGCAGGCGCAGAAGCAGCCGGCCGCAAGCGCGGCCGAGGACAAGGCGGTCACGCCCAACACTAACGACAGTACCGCATCCGAGACGACCGAAGTCGCAACGGCTCAGGCCGAAGCGGCGACGCCCGTCGAACGGGAGCAGGCGGAAGTGGCGGAGGAGGCCGGCGCGCCTGAAGCGCACGTCTCGAACGTCAGCCCGCTTGCCGCGTACACGAACGAAGAGGAGCAAACGGAGATGAGCAAGAAACAGGCAGTTCAGCAGGCGGAAGAGGATCTGGATTTCGTCACGGCCGAGGAGCACGAGGCCGCGCAGAACGGCGGCGCGGTCGTGCCGATGGCGTTCACGAACACGCTCCGCATCTTGCGGCAGCCGGTCGATCCCAAGTTGATCAAGACGCGCGAGGGCTGGCGCGACCGCAACGGCAACCAGCACATGGTCGAGTACGTCGAGTGGCACGCCGTCGCCGACATCCTCGACCGCGTCGCGCCGACTTGGTCGCACGCGGTGCGCGGCATCGTCCAGATCGGAGACATGGTCGCCGTCACCGCCGCGATCACGATTGAGGGCGTCACGCGCGAGGGCGTCGGCACGGGCACGGCCGACAACGAGACCGGCATCAAGAAGGCCGAGCACGACGCCCTGAAGCGCGCCGCGATCAAGTTCGGCATCGCGCGCGAGCTGTACCAGCGCGAGAGCGAGGTCATCGAGACGCAGGGCGCAGGCCCGCAGCCCGGCGACTTCCCGCGCGACCCGCTCGCCAAGTCGATGACCGATCTCGTGACGCCGAAGCAGCTCGGCATGATCCGCGCGCTCGCGCGCGAGGCCGGCGTCGACGCCGACGAGGAGTGCCAGCAGGCGCTCCGCGTGCGCACCGAGGAGCTGTCGAAGAAGGCCGCTTCAAGCTTCATCGACCACCTCAAGGGCTTGCAGCAGGGCGCGCAGCCGATGCGCCGCGCGAGCTAAGGGGCGCGGGCCGGGTTCGGCCGGGGAGGTTGTGCCAAGTCGAACGGCCGGGCGGCGCGTCGAGCGTCCGTAGCGGGCGCGCCGCCCGCGCGTTCGGGAAAGTTAAGGTTTTAAGATGACGACGGAAGAGTTGATTCAGGACAGGCCGCTCTCGTTCGAGCTGGAATACGCCGACGAGCGCGAGCAGGCCGCGCCCCGCGTCGTCGAGCACGAGGGGGAGGCGGCCGGACAGCACGAGACAGACGAGCACCGGACGAAGAAGGGCCAGATTCTCGCGCTCTACGAGGACGAGGGCGTGACCGACATCGCGCAGATCGTCCGCAGGGTGGGCGCGCGGCCCAGCTACGTCGCGCAGGTGTTGCAGCAGGCCGGGTATCTCACCGGCTACTTCGACCTCTACACGACGACGGCGCGCGAGCAGAACGTCTACACGCGCTTCTTCCGCAACGTCCTGTCGTTCAAGACGACGGACGCGGCGCGCGAGTCGGTGCAGAAGATCGACCGCCTCTACAACTACTTCGAGCGGCTCGGCGACCGCGCCGGCCAGCATCAGGCGATGGTCTTGGCGCTGACGGGCAAGAACCGCGCGCGCTGGTCGGGCAAGGCCGAGGAGGCGCAAATCTTCAGTGAGTGGCTTGCGGCTCACTGAGCAAGACGGGCGTGAGGCCGGAGGGCGGGTCACCCGTCGGCCCCGACCGGGGAACGAGCAAGGGGTGGGGAAAGGTGAGTTTCTCAGCAAGCGGGACTCACCTTTCATTTACCGACTTTCACACGAACGTTTCGGCGGCCGAACGATCTTTACCAACAGCCTTTCATTAGATTCTTTCATTCGTCAGCAGTCTTCAGCCTTTTCAGTCCCAGCTTTTCAGTCCTAACCCTCGCCGGAAGTTTTACCCTCGCACGCATTACCCTCGCAGCGGCCTGAGAATTTCTCTGGCCGCCTTGAGTTTCCGTCGCCGAACGTCCGGCGGGCCGCGGCTCTTCCGCCGCGCCGGCCGCGCCTCGGAGTCCGGCTCACGCCGCCGGGCGGGCGATCTCAATCCCAGCGGAGAAGGGTATGAAAAAACTTTTCGCCACGTCGGTCGTCCTCTTCTTCCTTTGCGCCCCACTCGTCTCGCGGCACGCGCTCAAGGGGGGCGCGGAGAAGCGGCAGTTCGCTTACGTGCTGCGGCTGACGCCGCGCCTCAGGGACGGGAAGAACTGGACGGATCAAGACAACGCGGCCGTCGGCCGCCACTTCCGCAGGCTCCAACAACTGCACAGTGAAGGCAAAGTGGTTCTGGCCGGCAAGACCGCGGACGACGCGGACGCGGGCCAGTTCGGCGTGGTGATCCTAGAGGTCGCCTCGGAAGACGAGGCGCGAAAGATCATGGAGGAGGACGACGCCGTGCGCGCGGGAGTCATGACGGCCCGACTCTTCCCTTTCCGCGTCGCCCTCATCAGGTGAGGCGTCCGGCCCGACGCGCCCGCGGGCCGCAGGTGCAGACGTGTCCAGAATTCTACAGAACCACTACGTGCTGGCCGTCCGCGACGCGCGGGGCGAGGCCGATTTTTACGTCGGGAAACTCGGCTTCCGCGTGGCCGACGAGCCGCCCGGCTGGGTCTTCGTCGAGAAGGACGGCTGCGTCGTGATGCTCGGGGAGTGCCGTGACGCCCTGCGCGCCATTGAGTTGGGGGATCACAGCTACTTCGGCTACCTGCGCGTTGACGACGCCGAAGGCTATTACGAAGAGCTGCGGGCGAAAGGCGTCGAGATGTCGTCGCCGCTCTCCGACAGGCCGTGGGGGATGCGGGAGTTCGGCGTCAGAACTCCCGAAGGCTTTCGGATCATGATCGGCCAATGGATCGGCGGGGGCGGCGAGTAGGCGAGAGGTGCCTTGATGCCGAACCTGCGTGAGAGGGTCGCGGTCGCGGCGGGCGCGAGCCGCGCGGGGTTGGCACCCGAATACGTCTTCGCGGACGTTGACGGCCGCCGAACGCGCCCGGTGAGGTGTGAAAAGTTTTGACCCGGTTCGGAGAAGCCCACTTTTAGATCAGTTGCGATTTCAAGCTTGAAGGGGGAGAAGAAAATGCCTGAGCACGGAATGCCCGCGAACGGAGACTTCTGCTGGAACGAGCTTGCGACGAGCGACGCCGAGGCGGCGAAAAAGTTTTACGCCGCATTGTTCGGCTGGGAGTACAAGAGCGGCGACATCGGCGGCGCGGCCTACAACGAGATCATGGCGCACGGCCGCCCCGTCGGCGGCATACACCAGATGGGCGCGGAGTTCGGCGGCGGCCCGCCGCACTGGATGCCCTACGTCGCCGTGGACGACGTGGACGCCGCGGCCGAGCGGGCCGCGGAGTTGGGCGGGAAGGTCTGCGTGCCGCCGACCGACATCCCGACGGTCGGCCGCTTCAGCGTCATCAACGACCCGACCGGCGCGACCATCTCGATCATCAAGCTCGCCGGCCCCATGTGATCCGCCCGCCGGGGCGGACTTAAAGAGAGGAGACTAACGATGCCGAGAGTTGTTCATTTCGAGATCGCGGCGGACGACCCCGAACGCGCGACCAAGTTCTACGGCGACGTGTTCGGCTGGACGACGCGGACTTGGGGCGGCCCGCAGGACTACTGGCTGCTGTCCACCGGCCCCGACGGCCAGCCCGGGATCAACGGCGGCATGATGCGCCGCGACAAGCGATTCCCGCCGACCGTCAACGTCATCGACGTGCCCGACGTCGACGCCTACTGCGAGAAGGTTCAGTCTTCGGGCGGGCGCGTCACGCACCCGAAGTCGGCCGTGCCCGGCGTCGGCTGGGCGGCCTACTGCGAAGACACGGAGGGCACGGCGTTCGGCCTGATCCAGTTCGCGCCCGATGCGAAGTGAGCGGCGGAGAGAGGAGGCGCGTGATGAGTAACGGAATGCAGCGGGTCGTGCCCGCGCTGTCTTACGAGGACGGGCTGGCCGCGCTCGCGTGGCTTGAGCGCGCCTTCGGGTTGCGCGAGCGCGAGGGCGAGCGCCACCTGTGGGGGGACGGGCGGCTGGCCCACGCCGAGGTCGAGACCGAGGGCGGCGACGTGATCGCGCTCGCCACGCCGACGCCCGACTACGAAGGCCCGCGCCGCCACCGCGAGCACTGCGAGCGGGCGCGGCGCTGGTCAGCCGTCCCCTACGTGATCGACGGGCTGCTCGTCTACGTCGACGACGTCGAAGCCCACTTCGAGCGCGCGCGCGGCGCGGGCGCGCGCATCCTCTCGGAACTTGAGGACGCGCCGCCCGCGCGCCGCTACCGCGCCGAAGACCTCGAAGGCCACCGCTGGATGTTCATGCAGCGCGGCTGAGAGTTCGTCGCATACTTTTAGGGGCGGGCGAGTCCGCGGCACTGTCCGCAACCGGAGCACGCGACTTGCGCTTCCGCGCTCAGGCGGGCCGCGGACTCGCCCCGCCCCTGCGAACCTCTTCGGCGTTGATTTCTGAACCGCACTCCCGGCCCGATCCCCGGCCCCTAACCGAAGGAGAAAAAATTTATGGCGAGAAGCATTCTGAGCGTCGTCGCCGGCTACGCGACGCTGGCCCTGCTGATCTTCGTCAGCTTCACGCTGCTCTACCTCTTGCTCGGCGCGGATCGCTCGTTCGAGCCCGGCTCTTACGACGCCTCGACGCTGTGGGTGATGACGAGTTTTCCGCTGGGCGTGGCCGCGTCCGTCGCCGCGGGCTACGCGTGCGCGGCAATCGCGCGGGGCGGGCGCGCGCCGCAGGTGCTCGCTGGTGTCGTGCTCGTCCTCGGCCTGCTCTTCGCCATCCCCGTGCTGCGCGCGACGGACGCCGCGCCCCCGCGCGCCGGCGACGTGTCGAACATGGAGGCGATGCAGCAGGCGCGCCAGCCCAAGTGGGTCGCGCTCGTCAACCCCTTCATCGGCGCGGTGGGCGTGCTCGTCGGCGCGGGCCTGCGGCGCAAGGGCCGCGCCCAACTCTGAGCGCCGCGACCGACCCCGACGACCCAGTTAACTAGTCGGCGCGGGCGCGGCGCTCAC
>DATCVD010000867.1:0-3307 GCA_036567125.1 Pyrinomonadaceae bacterium
GCCGCCGCGCCGCGCCCTGAGCCGCCGCTTCCGCGCGGCCGCGCGCTCTTCCTAGTCCTTTTTACTTTTCCCCGCGCGTCTGGTAGGTTCATCACTTCGAGCGCCAGCCCCGACCCCGACAGTGTGAGTGAGTGAGCGTCAGGAGCGCGGGCGACGCGCGCGAAGCCGGAATTATGTACATCTTAGGTCTAACCACGCTGGGGGACGCCGCGGCGACACTCATCCGCGACGGCGAGATCGTCGCCGCGGCCGAGGAGGAGCGCTTCTCGCGCAAGAAGCACCACAGTGGCTTCCCGTTCAACGCCGTCCAGTACTGCCTCGAAGAGGCCGGCATCACGATGGCCGAGGTCGAGCACGTCGCGCTCTACTGGAAGCCGTGGGTCTTGCGCCACAAGGCCATGCAGGCGCTCAAGTCGGCCCTCATCTCGCGCGACATGTTCCGCGCGCGCGTCGACCGCGGCGTCACGCAGGTGAGCGACAGCTACTTGGGGATGCTCCGCTACCCGCGCCTGCTGCGCGAGCGGTTCGGCCCGTCGGGCTTCAAGTTCCACTTCCTCGAACACCACCTCTGCCACGCCGCGAGCGCCTTCCTCGTCTCGCCCTTCGAGCGCGCCGCCGTCCTGACGATGGACGGCACGGGCGAGGACACGACGACCCTGTTCTCGCACGGCGAGGGCACGCGCATCCGCCCGCTCAAGCGCATCAAGCTGCCCCACTCGCTCGGCCAGTTCTACTCGGCCGTCACCAACTACCTCGGCTTCGACATGTTCGGCGGCGACGAGTGGAAGGTGATGGGCTTGGCCGCCTACGGCCGGCCCGAGTATTACGACTTCCTCTCGCGGCGCGTGCTGACGACGAACGGCGACTACGACTTCCACGTCAACATCCGCGTGCTCGACCACCACCTCGCCAAGCACTACAAGTTCTCCGAAGCGATCACGAAAGAGCTGGGGCCGCCGCGCCGCCCCGACGAGGAGCTGACCCAGCACCACTGGAACATCGCCGCCAGCGCGCAGAAGGTCTTCGAGGACACGGTGCTCCACCTGCTCGCGGGCCTGCGCGAGCAGACCGGCGAGGAGAACCTGTGTCTGGCCGGCGGCTGCGCCTTCAACTCGGTCGCCAACGGCCGCTTCTTCACCGAGAGCGGCTTCAAGAACTTCTTCGTGCAGCCCGCCGCGGGCGACGCCGGCTGCTCGCTCGGCGCGGCCTTCCTCGTCCACCACTCGATCCTCAAGCAGCCGCGCAAGACCGTCATGCGCCACGCCTACTGGGGGCCGGGCTTCACCTCGGACGAGTGCCGGCGCGCGCTCGACGGGGCGGGCCTCAAGTACGAGACGCTCGCGGACGAGGAGCTGCTGCCGCGCGTCGCGCGGATGCTGGCCGACGGCGCGATCATCGGGTGGTTTCAGGGGCGGATGGAGTTCGGCCCGCGCGCGCTGGGCAACCGCAGCTTCCTCGCCGACCCGCGCCGCGCCGACATGCGCGAGCTGCTCAACGAGAAGGTGAAGCTGCGCGAGTGGTTCCGGCCGCTCGCCCCGTCGATGCACGAGGAGGTGAGCGACGAGGTCTTCGGCCGCCCGCACCGCGACCCGTTCATGGTCACCGTGCTCGCCGTCGCGGAGGATCAGCGCGAACGCTTCCCGGCCGTCGTCCACGTCGACGGCACGGCGCGGCCGCAGACCGTCAGCCGCGAGACGAACCCGCGCTACTGGGAGTTGATCAACCAGTTCGCGCGGCTCACCGGCGTGCCGATGCTGCTCAACACCTCCTTCAACATTCAGGAGCCGATAGTCTGCCGGCCCGAGGACGCCGTCAAAACTTTCAGCGGCGCGAGCTTCGACGCGCTGGTGCTCGAAAACCATTTGGTGCTGCGCTGAAGCGCCGCCGCTTCGGCGGCGGGTGCTTCGGCCCGCCCCGCACAGCCGTACAGCATGAACGCCCTGCTGGCCCTACTGTCGCTCGCCCTGTGCCTCGCCATCGCGCTCACCGCGCGGGGCGGCGCGGCGGCCGTCCTGTTCTGCGTCGCCGTCGCGGCGGTGGCCGGCGCGTTCCTGCACCGGGTCAAAGAGCACCGCACCTTCTTCCTCCGCATCTTCGTCGGCGGGCTGCTGCTGCGCGCCGGGCTGGCGACGCTGATCTACGTCTTCAACTTGCAGGAGTTCTTCGGCGGCGACGCGCTGACCTACGACTCGGTCGGCAACTCGCTCGTCGAGTCGTGGCAGAGCCGCTACCCGCTGGGCGGCGACGTGGCGGCGACGTGGGCGGGCGTGGGCGGCGGCTGGGGGATGGTGTACATGGTCGGCATCATCTACTCCGTCGTCGGCCGCAACATGCTGGCCGTGCAGCTCTTCAACTCCGTCATCGGGGCCGCCACCGCGCCGCTCATCTGCCTGTGCGCCTACCACATCTTCCAGAACCGCCGGGTGGCCTACCTGTCGGCCTTCTTCGTGGCCTTCTACCCCTCGCTGGTGCTCTGGTCGGCGCAGGGGTTGAAGGACGGCCCCATCGTGTTCCTGCTCGCGCTGGCCGTGCTGGCGACGCTCAAGCTCGGCGAGCGGCTGAGTTTCAAGTACCTGCTCGCCCTCGTGCTGGCGCTCTTCGCCATCCTCAGCTTCCGCTTCTACGTCTTCTACATGATGGCGGCGGCCGTCGCCGGCTCGCTGCTGGTCGGGATGAAGCGGTTCAACTCGGGGAGCGTCGGGCGGCAGTTCGTGATCATCGTCTTCGCGGGGCTGGCGCTGACTTATCTGGGCGTGCTCCGGCGGGCGAGCGTCCAGCTCGAAACCTACGGCAACCTTGAGAAGGTGCAGGCCAGCCGCTCCGATCTGGCGGCGTCGGCCAAGTCGGGGTTCGGCAAGGACGTTGACGTTTCGACCACGTCGGGCGCGCTCAGCGCCATCCCGCTCGGCCTCACCTACCTGCTCTTCGCGCCCTTCCCGTGGCAGCTGGCGAGCCTGCGCCAGTCGATCACGCTGCCGGAGATGCTGGTCTGGTGGGCCAGTTTCCCCCTGTTGGTGCTGGGGCTGTGGTTCACGGTAAAGTACCGGCTGCGGGCGGCGCTGCCCGTCATAATCTTCACGGGCATGCTGACGCTGGCCTACTCCCTCTTCCAGGGCAACGTCGGGACGGCCTACCGCCAGCGCGCGCAGCTGCTGGTCTTCTACTTCATCTTCGTCTCCGTCGGCTACGTGCTGCTCAAGGAGCGGCGCGAGGACGCGAAGCGCCGGCAGGAGCTGTCGCACCGGGCCGTGTCCGAGGGGGCGCGGGCGGTGCAGGAGAATCGCAGGGCGCGCGCCGCGGCGCGGGC
>DATCVD010000868.1:0-19013 GCA_036567125.1 Pyrinomonadaceae bacterium
TAGATCTCGTAGGAGGTCGGCATCTCTGCCCTTCCCCGTCAGGCGTCGCGAGAGGAGACGGCTTATAACCGATGGGAATGGCCTCAGGGTGTCGCGCAAGTCGCTTTTTTCCGCAGTTTAGGCGACCTCCTGAATAGACACTGCCAATAGACTTATTCGCAAAAGGTGCATTACCGGAATTGCCGTAAGAAGGGCGTGAAACCTCCTTGGTTGGGGCCTAAGTCATTACCCGCCAACACTTCTCTTCCCTCCGGTTGGCTTCTGTGATTACTCTGGCTAAACCGAGTACGGCCGGCTTCTACCCGGCTCAAAACTTACTGTCCGCAGAGCCGGTAGCCTCCTTCCATCGCCGCCGCGCGTGTTTTAGCATTACGACTATAGTTTCGTCGGCGAGCGGGGTGTCGAGCGCAATGTCGATCTCAGTCGTGTAGTACTTGAACGAGTTGATCTTCTTGAAGCGGGCGTTAAATTGAGTCTGAATGATCCCCACTTCGATCAGGCGGATGTCCTTGTCGTTGTAACGTTGGCCCTCGTAGTCGTCTGCGGGTTTCCAGCGGTTCTCAGGGTTGTACTGGAGATAGAGATTGATGATAGGGGGGCTAGTTTTAAACAGTATCATCAACTCTCTTTCATCAGAGGCTAGCCCGCTAGCAGAATTTTCCGATTGGTGGATAGCTATCGCGTCCATAAAGTGGATAGCAGAAAGCTCCGCGAATTCCTGCTGCTCCATGTCGTGATCGACGAGAAAGTGTTTGATTCGCTGATAGGTGGCCTCGCTTATTCGGTTGTTGAAAGGCACTTTATCGCCGCGGTGACGGTCGCCTTTACGGCTATCCACATACTTCTTGCGGTGGCTAGCCACCTTACGGGATTTGGCTATCGTGATAGCCGGTTCCGCAGGGGTGGTGGGTAGCAGGCTAGGCGGTGGAAGCTGGTTTGTTAGCGTGGTGGATTGCTGGATATCTAATTTGGTGGATATCTGGCTATCCTGCTCGGTGGGTACTTGCCGTTCCACCGGTTCACTATCTTGCGTCTCGCGAGGCTTACTGCGAAGCGCCTGCGCGAAGTTCAGCGGCTTCCGATTCTCCATTGCGTTCGGTGCTCAGTATGTTCTCAACTGCCAGCTTGATGATCTCTTCGTTGATGGGCTTGGTCTGGTTCACGGCTGCGAGGAGAAGGGAAGCGTTGGCGATCTTCATGATCTCGCGCGGGACGCCGCGGCTCGCGACGTAGAGGGCCTTGAGCGCATCCTCGGCAATGAGATCCAGTTTGCCCCCGGCCAGGCGTATTCGGTGCTCCAGCGCGGCCACCATGTCCTCGTAGGTGAAGGTGTCCAGATAGTTCGTCAGGATAATGCGCGAGACGAGTGCCGGCTTGGTGGCGAGCTTCGTCTCGATCTCCGGTTGGCCCGCGACGATGATCTGAATCGTCTTCGCCTCGTTGCTCTCGAAGTTGAGCAGTTCGCGGAGGAAATCGAACTGCGCGCCCTTCAAATTCTGCGCCTCGTCGATGATGAGAATGATGGTGCCGCCGTCGCTGTAAACTTGGAAGGCGTAATCACGTATCTCGTTTATCTGCGCCAGTAACGAGCGGCGACTCGGGAGCCCGAGCTCGCTCGAAATGGCCTTGGCGAGCTGCATCTCGGAAGGGAAACTGCCGTTCGGCAACATCGCGATCTTGTACGTCTCGTCGTCGATGTAGCCGTTGAGCAGCTCGCGCAGGACCGAGGTCTTGCCGTAGCCGATCTTCCCCACGATGAGCGATAGACCCTGCCGCTCCTCGATGACGAACTTGCACTTGAAGAGGCAGGCGTTGGTCTGGTCGGTCAGATAAAGGAATCGCGGGTTCGGGCTAGGAACGAATGGGTTCTCTTTAAGGCCAAAAGCCTTATACGCCTTCATAACGGGCGGTTATATCCCTTATAGGAAAGGGAAGTCAATATAATTCTGGGAGGGGTCCCCCTGAATTATCAAGAATTCTGGGCTAGCTGATGAACGAATAGAAGACTATTCACTCCCGGCTTCGGGCGTGGATGAGGGCTTAGTCTACCGCGCCGTCAGTAAGGGTGGCAGGGTCGTCGACATCGGTATCACCCCTTAAGCGATCTACAACGTCATCGTCCGGTACGCCGAAGAGTCGGAGAAGAAGGGTGTGGCCGCGCATGATCTGCGGCGCACTTTCGCCAAGCTGGCGCACAAGGTCGGTGCGGCGATAGATTCGGATTCAGTTCTCGCTCGGGCACGAGTCCAGCCAGACGACAGAGGAATATCTGGGGGTTGAGCAGGATTTAACCGATGCCCCTTGCGATCATCCTGGGCTGTGACTTTGGGCCCTCGCCCCCGTGCTAAAATGAAGGTTGATTGGGGGTTCAGTTATGAGCACCGAACAGGCGGAGCTCGCGGCGATCAGGGAGGACGTGATCGGCCGCGGCCAGAAGATCTACGACGAGCGGCTGAAGGCCGCGTTGGAGCGCGACCACTTCGGGCGCTTCGCCGCCATCGACCCCGAGACCGGCCGCTACTTCCTCGGCGACACGAGCGTCGAGGCGACGGGCGCGGCGCACGACGCGATGCCCGAGAGCCGCTTCTACCTCGTCCGCATCGGCCACGAGGCGGCGCACAGCATCGGGGGCTATGGCGTCCGTCGCCGGTAGGGTCACCGAGGCGCTCGACGCCGTCGTCACCGTCCGGCTCGTCGGCGGGCTGGCCGGCCCCGTCGAGGTTGAGTGCGCGGTCGACACGGCCTTCAACGGCTACCTCGTGCTGCCGCGCTCAGTCATCGACCGCCTGGGGCTGTCGATCCTCTTCCACGAGAAGGTGACCACGGTGGGCGGCGAGACCAGTGGCGCCGACTACACGCTGGCGCAGGTTGAGTGGCTCGGCGAGGTGCGGCGCGTCGAGGTGATCGTCAAAGAAGATCGTTTGCTCGGCACGGCACTACTCGCCGGCACGCACCTCTCGGTCGATTACGTCGCCGGCACGGTCTTGATTGAGGGGTGAAGGTCATTTAGTCCTTCCTCACGCTTGGAGAACTCCCGGGTCAGGGTCTGCCACGAACACATTCGAGGTGAAACGGCTTTGGACACTGAACCACGTGAGTGCCCCTGGGGCGGCGGGGAGTTCGTGAGCTGCTGCCGGCCGGTCATCGTCGGCGAGGCGCGGGCGGTAAAGGGCGGCTCACGGCCTAGTTAGGCCGCTGGCGGTATTTGGTGGTGATTGAGGGAGTATTACCGGCAGCGGCCTAATGGTAGTTATGCTGCTGGCTTGAATCGTTACCGATGATGCAGATTGAAGATACTGACTTCCAACCTTTGGATGAGTTCCCGCTGAAATGGCGATGGACTGATTCGCGCTGGAACGAACTACCCGCTGATGCTTTGCTTACCATCCAGCCTGTTGCCGAGAGTAAGGCGCGCGAGTTGTTACAGTATTCCCTAACCTTCTCTGATGCATCGGGGCTGTTTGAAACTCAGTTTGAGCAAATCTCCCGCGTTGAAGCCCCGGCGAATTCGCCAAGCGTCCGAGAGTGGTTGCTCGCCCGTTCCACAGACCCGAATCAGATGGTTATTGTGTCGTGGGATCATCATCATGCCGCTTTAGTGCGTTGGGCTGTGTTTTGCGAGTATTGGGATGATTTCTGCTACCCTGCTTCCGATGATGTGACAGTGTGGCCGCCGTCCGAAGAATGGGTGTTGATGTATTTGCACGATGAGGAATTTGTCTTTGGCAAGAGGCGCGGTAGCGGCGCAGCATAACAACGTCATGCACCCGACCCGCGACACGGAGGTTGTCAAATTCCATCAATGGCCACAGCGGGCGGGTGATGCCGGGCGTTAGACATCTTTGTGTTATCGAGAGGTTGGAGGAATGAAGAAACTTATCAAACTTACAGCTCTAATCAGTACATTAGTCTTAACTTTAACAGCCGGAATCCTCATTCATGGGTGGTTGTTCGAGCCGCCCGTTTGGCTTTCTACCTCATCCCCAAACAAAACTTACACAGTTGAGCTAACGGGTGATAAGGGCAGAGGCGGCTTTCTGTTTATGAGTGTGGTCAGATTCAATGTTATCAGGAATGGTCAAGCCATAGTTAAAAATGCTTACGCTCATTCGGGAGATTGGATGGATATTAGCTTTGAGCTTGCGTATCCAGAACATGCTTGGATATCTGAGAACGTCATGAGGTTCTGGCGGAATCCACACTTGCCAGAAGAAAAAGAGAAATCTGATATCCTCTTAATATCGAATGATACGGGTAAGGCGATCAAATATCTTAGGATTAAGCTGGAGGATATGTTCTTGGTCTTTGATATGCAGCCTCATTCCACCTTAAAGCTCTCTTCTACGCATCAATCTTGGAGCAGCGGCGTGGGAGTTGAAGGGGAGTTTGAGGACGGGCAGCGTATTGGCTACGGCGCTGGCTTTCCCCATTACAATAAGGTGAATGAGCCTCTGCGATATTGCGTGTCCATTAATGACAGTTATGTGAAAATCGAAAGTCCTCAAATGGAAGGGTCTGATGACAAAGGTAATTGGGACAGGCTTAATATACCCAAGTCGCCGAGCTGTAATCCGTAAATCGAATGAGTTGTGCCGGGGCGCTGTCTAACAACGGCATGCACCCGACCGCGAATAGCGTGGCCTTCATTCGTTAGCTTGGATGCTTGTTACATTGTGTGCGCGGCGGGTGATGCCTGGCGTTAGGCGTCTGAGGAGGTCTTAATATGGCGAACACAGATACATCGATTCAGGACGTTGCGTTCTACTATCCAGGTCATCTATGGCGCTACACTGACTGGATAAAGAGCCTGCTCCTTTTCTTTGACGGTATTGGATTGCTTATCCCCGAGTACAAGCAGGGAGAACCAGAAGCACTTGATCCAGTATTGGCTGGCCCACTTCGTGATCGCGGCTTGCTTCATTACTTCGTAGCTGATCAAGTTGTGGATAAAGAGGCGACGGAACAACTTGCGACGGCTATGACGAACTTCATTACTTCCGGCGCACTCGACTCTTTCGCACGAGAAAGCACAGCATTCCACGAAATCTCAATGTCTCGCATGGGATACTCTGGTGATCACGGCTTAGCGGAAATGCTTTTTGAAGAGCTTGCGTCGCGGGGTCTGGCCCGCAAGTCAGAGGATGGCGTATCCATTCCGCTTCATCCGGCAGTTCGCTACTTAATACTCGTTCTATTAGCGCAGATTCTTCGCCCTAAAGGGCAATCAATGGGTCTTGATTTATCACCCGCCACCGATCAATTCAGCATTGTTCGTGCTCTAACGGAGTTCCTAGACTTACCTGAAGTTCCATCTGCAGGGCGCGTGGTTGCGTTCGATCTGCAAACTGTTTCCGTTGATCTAAGTCGCGTTCCTCTTGATGAGGTTCTTTCGTTTCGTTCAGATAACCTCGCCGCTCACCGGAATTATGCGCGATCGGTTCGCGAGTTCGCCCGTCAGCTAAGTTTGTTGCCTGCAGCGGAGCGTGAGGTAGTCTTCGCAGACCGCCAAGCTGAAATAGAAGATTTGGCAGCTGACCTGCGTCGTAAGGCTCGCAAAGCTTGGAGACAACCCGCGTCGTTCGCGCTAGGTCTCGCAGGCGCGGCTTGGACTTTCTGGACAGGAAATCCCGTTGGGGCACTCCTAGCAGCGAGTGCGCTCGCCGCCCGAGGATTGAGCGGACAGCAAAATGAGGCCGGAGCGTTCAGTTATCTTTTCGCGGCGCATGAGCAGTATGCGTAGGGCTAGAAGTGGGCTAATCTAGCCGCCTGGATAAAGCAGGTCTGGATTGATGGCGGCTAAGTTGTGTGGTCAGATGCCGCCTAACATCGGCATGCAGCGGACGCGCAGTCAGCAAGCCTCTTATCATCTGGGTACTGTGCGCGCCGCTGATGCCGGGCGTTCGGCCCCGAGAACTGCTCGGCGACTTCCACTGAGATATAAGAACGGCAACAAAACGGAGGTTTAATAGCGAACACCGACGTAGCGACCGGCGATCTGAGCTACGCCGACATGCTCTGGAAGGCGGCCGACGCCCTCCGGGGCCAGGTCGATGCCGCGGAGTATAAGCACGTCGTCCTGGGGCTGCTGTTCCTCAAGTACATCTCCGACAGCTTCGAGTCCCGACGCGACGAACTGAGGGACGAGCTGACGCGAGACGGCATCAGGGGCGAACAGCTCGACCGCCTGCTCGAATCCCGCGACGAGTACACGGCCGTGCGGGTCTTCTGGGTACCGCCGGAAGCGCGGTGGTCGAACCTCCAGAACCAAGCTACGCGCCCCGACATCGCCACGCTCATCGACGACGCGATCCTCGCCGTCGAGTGGGACAACGCGAACCTCAAAGGGAAACTCCCCCGCGACTACGCCCGCCGCGGCATCGAGCCGGTGAAGCTCAAGGGACTGATCGACCTCGTCGCCGGCGTCGGCTTCAAAGGCTCGCGCGGCAAGGCCCGCGACACGCTGGGCCGCATCTATGAGTACTTTCTGGAATTCGCCGCCGCCGAGGGGAAGCTGGGCGGCGAGTTCCACACGCCGCGCTCGGTCGTCCGCGTGCTGGTCGAGATGCTGGAGCCCTACGAGGGGCGCATCTACGACCCGGCGCACGGATCGGGCGGCATGTTCGTCCCTTCTGAACAGTTCGTCGCGGACTACTTAAGCCCTTACCACCAGCAGCAAAGCGGAAGCTGGCATCAGCGCGCGCGGATAAGACTCTAGGTGTTAGCTCGTGTAATATCGGGATTACAATGTTATCGCTCGAGAGCCAGCTCGAAGACCAACTCATCGCCAAGCTCGGCGACTTGAAGTACATCCACCGCGAAGACATCCGCGACCGCGCCGGCATCGAAGGCAACTTCCGCCGGCACTTTCAGGCCCTCAACCGCGTCAATCTCACCGACGACGAGTTCAAGCGCCTGCTCGACGAGATCGTCACCCCTGACGTCTTCGCCGCCGCCAAAACCCTCCGCGGCATCAACAGCTTCACCCGCGACGACGGCACGCCGCTCAACTACACGCTGGTGAACATCAAGGACTGGTGCAAGAACAGCTTCGAAGTCGTCAGCCAGCTCCGCATCAACACCGACAACAGCCACCACCGCTACGACGTGATGCTGCTCATCAACGGCGTGCCGGCGGTCCAGATCGAACTGAAAGCTTTCGACGTCGTTCCCCGGCGTGCGATTGAACAGATCGTCAACTACAAGAACGACCCGGGCAACGGCTACACCAACACGCTTCTGTGTTTCGTCCAACTTTTCGTCGTCAGCAACGGCAACCGCACGCGGTACTTCGCCAATAACAACGCCCGCCACTTCAGCTTTAACGCCGAGGAACGCTTCCTGCCCATCTACGAGCACGCCCGGCTCGACAACTCGAAGGTCAGCGGTCTGCACGAGTTCGCCGAAAGCTTCCTTGCCAAGTGCGTGCTCGGCCAAATGGTCAGCCGCTACATGGTCCTCGTCGCCAGCGAGCAGAGGCTGCTGGTGATGCGGCCGTACCAAATCTACGCCGTCAAGCACATCGTCGACTGCATCGACGGGAACCGCGGCAACGGCTACGTCTGGCACACCACCGGCAGCGGCAAGACGCTCACATCGTTTAAGGCGTCTACGCTCTTGAAGGACAACCCGGCCATCGAGAAGTGCCTTTTCGTCGTCGACCGCAAGGACATGGACCGCCAGACCCGCGAGGAGTTTAACCGCTTCCAAGAAAACTGCGTCGAGCAGAACACGAACACCGAATCGCTCGTCCGTCGGCTCCTGTCCGACGACTACGCCGACAAGGTGATCGTGTGCACCATCCAGAAGCTCGGCCGCGCGCTCGACCCGTCCCGTGCAGACTACCGCCAGCGGCTCCAGTCGCTCCGCGACCAGCGGATCGTCTTCATCTTCGACGAGTGCCACCGCTCACAGTTCGGCGAGAATCACAAGGCCATCAAGGAGTTCTTCCCCAACGCCCAGCTCTTCGGCTTCACCGGCACGCCGATCTTCGAGGAGAACGCCACCGTCCGGCAGATCGCCGGCGACGAGCAGCGGCTGCGGACGACTAAGGATCTCTTCCAGCGCCGGCTGCATGAGTACACGATCACCCACGCCATCGAGGACGGCAACGTCCTCCGCTTCCATGTGGACTACTACAAGCCGCCCGGCGGCGCTCCGATTAAACCCGGCGAGACGCTCGCCAAGCGTGCCGTCGTCAATGCAATCCTCGACAAGCACGGGCAGGCCACCGGCGATCGGAAGTTCAACGCGCTGCTCGCCACCGGCAGCATCAACGACGCCATCGCGTATTACGACACGTTCAAGGAGGCTCAGGCCGCGCGGCAGGCTGCCGACCCCGAGTTCCAACCGCTCAACATCGCGTGCGTCTTCTCGCCGCCGGGAGACGTCAGCGCCGACGTCCGACAGATTCAGGAAGATTTGCCGCAGGAGCGCGCCGACAACCAGCAGAACCCCGAAGAGAAAAAGAAGGCGCTCACCGCCATCATCCGCGATTACAACGAGCGATTCGGAACGAACCACTCAATCAACGACTTTGACCTCTACTATCAGGACGTGCAGAAGCGCATCAAGGATCAGCAGTTCCCCAACGCCGATCTGCCGAGGAAGGGCCGCGAGAAGATAGACATCACCATAGTCGTGGACATGCTCCTGACCGGCTTCGACAGTAAGTACCTCAACACGCTCTACGTCGATAAGAACCTCAAGTACCACGGCCTGATCCAGGCGTTTTCCCGCACCAACCGCGTGCTCAACGCCACCAAGCCTTACGGGCACATCCTCGACTTCCGCAACCAGCAGGCCAACGTGGACGAAGCCATCGCGATGTTCTCCGGCGCCCAGGCCGACCGGTCGCGCGAGATCTGGCTCGTGGAGAAGGCCCCTAAGGTGATCGAAAAACTCAAGACCGCCGTCAATAGTTTGTCCGACTTCATGCAGAGCCAGGGCCTCGAAGCCGAGCCCGAGGCCGTCGCCAACCTGAAGGGCGACGACGCCCGCGTCGCGTTCGTGAAGCAGTTCAAGGAAGTGCAGCGGCTCCAGACGCAGCTCGACCAGTACACCGACCTCACCGGCGAAGAGAAACAGACCGTCGAGCAGGTGCTGCCAAAGGAAAAGCTCAAGGGCTTCCGCGGCCAGTACCTGGAAACCGCCCAGCGCTTACGCGAACAGCAGGGCAAGACCGGCGGCAAGGAGGACGGCCAGAAGCCCGCCGATCTCGACCAGCTCGATTTCGAGTTCGTCCTTTTCGCCTCGGCCCTGATCGACTACGACTACATCATGGGACTGATCGCCCGATTCACCGGGCAAGACCCCGAGGGGCAGAGGTTGAGCCGGGACCAGCTCATCGGGTTGATCGCGTCAGACGCCAAGTTCCTCGACGAGCGCGAGGCCATCACCGAGTACGTCCGCTCGCTGGAGGCCGGCAGGCCGCTGGACGAGCGGGCCGTCCGCGAAGGCTATCAGCAGTTCAAGGCCGAGCGGGACGCGAAGGAGGTGGCGGCCACGGCCCGGAAGCACGGACTGACGCCCGAGGCACTCCGGGCGTTCGTCGATCGCATCCTCCGGCCGCCGATGATTTTCGACGCCGAACTGCTCACCGACCTGCTCGCCCCGCTCGACCTCGGCTGGCGCGCCCGCACGGAAAAGGAGCTGGCCCTGATGGCCGACCTCGTCCCCCTGCTCAAGAAGCGCGCCGCCGGGCGGGAAATCTCAGGACTCAGCGCGTACGAGGGGTGAGGTGTGGCGATGAAGGACGGGCCAAAGAAAACGCTGACGCCGAAGCTGCGGTTTCCGGAGTTTAAGGACGGGCCGGGGTGGGACGGTGTCAACGGTAACAAACTCTTCGACCTGATCGACCGGCGTCCTGCGCCGCCCGGTTTGCCCATCTTGGCGATTACGCAAGAGCACGGAGCCGTCCCGCGGGATCACATCGACTACCACGTCTCAGTCACCGAGACGAGCATTGCAAGTTACAAAGAGGTTCAGCCCGCTGACTTCATCATCAGCCTTCGCTCGTTTCAGGGCGGAATCGAGTACTCGCGCTTTCACGGGATTTGCAGCCCCGCCTACCTAATCTTGAAGCGTAAGGGAACCGGCTCCGACGACTTCTACCGGCATCTGTTCAAGTCTGATCGCTTCATCCAGCAGTTGACGCGCAACATCGAAGGCATCCGCGACGGGAAGATGATCAGCTATAAGCAGTTCTCCGAACAACTGCTTCCAACCCCCCAGCCCGCCGAGCAGCGGAAGATCGCGGCGTGTTTGACGTCGTTGGATGAGCTGCTCGCCGCCGAGGGGCGGAAGCTGGTGGCGCTGCGGACACACAAGAAAGGGCTGATGCAGCAGCTCTTCCCCCGCGAAGGCGAATCCCGCCCCCGCCTCCGCTTCCCCGAGTTCCGCGACGCGCCGGATTGGGAAGAGCAGTCCTTAAGTGCATCGTTCTCGCATATAAGGAATGGTTTCGTTGGTACGGCAACACCGTTCTATGTGGATGGTGGTGTTCCGTACCTTCAAGGGAAGAACGTAAAGAAGGGACGGATTGATCCGACTGGACTGATCACGATTTCAAAAGTCTTCCACGACAAGCAGAAGAAGTCTCAGCTGAAACGTGATGACATCGTCATGGTCCAGTCGGGTCATGTCGGCGAATGTGCCCATATCGATGACGCATTTGCGGGCACAAACTGCCACGCGTTGATCATCATGACGCCAAGAGAACGCCAGCATTCGCCGTTCTTCGTTCACTGCTTCGAATCTGATTATGGAGCGGGCTTGATCGCCCAAATCACGACCGGCAACACCATCAAACATATCCTTGCCAGCGATATGAACGCGCTAATGGTGCGTGCACCCCAGTTTGCCGAGCAGCAGCGAATCGCCGTCTGCCTCTCCTGGCTGGACGAACTGATCGGCGCGCAGTCGCGGAAGCTGGACAGCCTGCGGGCCCACAAGAAGGGACTGATGCAGCAACTCTTCCCATCGCCGGAGGGGGATTAGATCATGCCCGACATTGCCTTTGCCGATCTTCCTGCCGTCGCCAATCACCTTCGCAGCGTGGTCGGACAGAAGATCCAAAATAATCCGAACAAAAGTCCCTTCGTTCTGATTTACGCATTCAACGGAACTGGCAAGACTCGCCTCTCAGGCGCATACCGAGACCTTGGCCGGGCGGTCAACGCGGACGGCGAGATCACGAAGAGGGACACGCTTTACTTCAACGCCTACACGGAAGACCTCTTCGCGTGGGACAACGACTTGAAGCACGAACGGGAGCCGGTTCTCGAACTCAACGAAGACTCGAAGTTCTTCGACGGGCTTCGGGAACTCGAGTTGGAGGTGAAGATCGGCCAACTGCTTGCCCGCTACTCCGACCTCAACTTTCGCATCGACTATGACCGCCGCGCGCCTGCGCCCCCCCCGGAAACGAAGGAGACCTTACTCGCGCCGGCGGTGATCTTCTTCCGGGAGCGGGACGCCGATGGGAACCCAATCCCCATCAAGGTCTCCCGCGCCGAGGAGAACATCTTCATCTGGTGCTTCTTCCTTGTAATCCTTCAACTCGCGCTCGACGGCGACCCGGCGTACACATGGGTGGAACATGTCTACATCGATGACCCTATCTCGTCTCTGGACGAGCACAACGCGATCGTCGTCGGCAATCACCTAGTACAACTCTATCGCGACGCGAATCGAGCCATCCCGACGGTGGTCTCGACGCACCACACGCTCTTCTTCAACACCCTGCACTACGAGTTGAAGTCGCATATCGGCCGCCCGGTCCAGTACGCGCTCAAGCAGGACCGTGGCACCAATGGGTATGTGTTGCGTGAGCAGCAAGGCGACACGCCCCAGTTCTATCACGTGTCGGCACTGGCCGATCTCTGCGAGCTAGCGCGGCAGGGCACGGCTAACACGTACCACTTCAACGTGTTGCGAAGCATTTTGGAGAAGACGGCGTTTTTCCTCGGGTACGGGCACTTCGGTAGTTGCCTTAAGAAAGACGCGAACGATTCAGAGGGCATCCTCCACCAGCGATTCGTTGACATCCTCAGCCACGGCAAATATTCCATGTATGAGCCCACCGAGATGGGCGAGCAGACGCGCGAGTACTTCTTGACCATTCTCAAGGGCTTTGTCGACCGCCACCCCTTCAACCCCGACCTCGTGAAAGACTTACCCGAGACGAAGAAGTCATGACTGAACGCGACCAGAAACAACTCGGCAAAATACTCTGGAACATCGCCGACCAGCTCCGCGGGGCGATGAACGCGGACGACTTCCGCGATTACATGCTGGCGTTCCTGTTCCTGCGCTACCTCTCGGACAATTACGAGGCGGCAGCCAAGCGGGAGCTGGGCAAAGACTACCCCGACCCCGACGCGATCGGGAACGGCGGGCGGTCGCCGCTGTCGGTGTGGTACGCGAACAACCCCGACGACGTGGCCGCGTTCGAGAAGCAGATGCGGCGGAAATATCATTATGTCATCAAACCCGAGCACCTTTGGACGAACGTCGCGTACCTCGCCAAGACGCAAGACGCCGAGTTGCTCAAGACGCTTCAGAACGGATTCAAGTACATCGAGGAGGAATCGTTCGAGAGCACGTTCCAGGGTTTGTTCTCTGAGATCAACCTTTCATCCGAAAAGCTCGGGAAGAACTACGAGGAGCGGAACAAACGACTCCACGGAATCATCCAGAAGATCGCCGAGGGTCTGGCCGCTTTCTCGACGGACTCGGACACGCTGGGCGATGCGTACGAGTACTTGCTCGGCCAGTTCGCTGCCGGCTCGGGCAAGAAGGCGGGCGAGTTCTACACGCCGCAGCGGATTAGCGACATTCTCTCGGCGATCGTCACGCTCGATGGTCAGGAGCCGGCGACCGGCCCGCGCAAGCGGCTTGAGAGCGTCTTCGATTTTGCCTGCGGCTCCGGCTCGCTGCTGCTCAACGTTCGGCGTCACATCGCGGAAGCGGGCGGGACGATCGGGAAGATCTACGGCCAAGAGAAGAACATCACGACTTACAACCTCGCGCGGATGAACATGCTGCTGCACGGGGTGAAGGACACGGAATTCGAGATCTACCACGGCGACACTTTGACCAACGACTGGGACATGCTCCGCGAGACGAATCCCGCGAAGGCGCCGACGTTCGACGCGGTCGTCGCCAACCCGCCGTTTTCATATCGCTGGGAGCCGACCGAGGCGCTCGGCGAGGACGTGCGCTTCAAGAACTACGGGCTGGCCCCCAAATCTGCCGCGGACTTCGCATTTCTCCTGCACGGGTTCCACTACCTCAACGACCAAGGCGTGATGGCGATCATCCTGCCGCACGGCGTGCTGTTCCGGGGCGGTGCCGAGGAGCGTATCCGGACGAAGCTGCTCAAGGACGGGCACATCGACACGGTGATCGGGCTGCCGGCGAACCTGTTCTATTCGACCGGCATCCCGGTCTGCATCCTCGTGCTCAAGCGGTGCAAGAAGCCGGACGACGTGCTGTTCATCAACGCCAGCGGCCCGGAGAATTTCTCCAAGGGCAAGCGGCAGAACTACATGACGGATGAGCACATCGCCAGGATCGTCGAGGCGTACCGGCACCGGCGGGAGGAAGAGCGGTATTCGCGTCGCGTCGGGATGAAGGAGATCGAGGAGAACGGCTACAATCTGAACATCTCGCGGTACGTCAGCACGGCGCAGCAGGAAAGTGAAATCGACTTGGCGGCGACGCATGCCGAGTTGGTGGAGATCGATCGGGAAGTACGCGCGGCAGCAACGAAGCACAACGCGTTTTTGAATGAACTCGGCTTACCCTTGCTGCCATCTGCCGGTACTCGTGTGCCTACCGAGTGAGCGGCATTCGCAAGCCGCTCGGCGACCAGATCAAGACGAGCGAGCGGACCAGCCTCGTGCAGGCCCAAAAGTTCCGCGAGGCTCTGGAGCGGGCGATGCTCGGTTACACGAACAAGCAGGTCACCACGGCCCAGATGATCGCGCAGCTTTTGGAGCTGGCGCGGTGGGTGCGCGAGGCGAAGCGGCACGGGGAGGAGCGGGGACTCAGCGACGAGGAAGCGGCGTTCTACGACGCGCTGGCCGAGAACGGCTCGGCCAAAGAGGTGATGAAGCCCGACCAGCTCCGCCTGATGGCCCGCGAGCTGGTGGAGATGGTTAAGCGGATGGCCAAGCTCGACTGGACGCACCGGGAGAGCGTGCGGGCGGACCTGCGGCGGAAGGTCCGCTGGCTGCTGGCGAGGTACGGCTACCCGCCGGATCTCTCGGAGGACGCAACCCAGCTCGTGCTGAAGCAAGCAGAGTTGTCGACGGAGTATGCCGAGTGACGCGGCCATGGACGCTTCGTCGGCGGCCGAACAACGGCATGCACCCGACCCGCAAATAGGCTGGATATCATTCGCAAGGTTGGTAGCCTCTCATATTGCGCGCGGGCGGGTGATGCCGGACGTAACTACGACCCACACATCTTGCGATCCCGGGTCGTCGGGGCGGGCCCGCAACATCTTGTGTTTCGCCCCTCGCGCCGCGGCCGCCGCCTCACGCCATTAGTTGTGGCCACCCGTCCGGGGGTGGGATTATCACGGGTTAATTGTTATTATCTGCCGCAGCATTCCACGGGAAATTCTCACGATCCAACAAGGCTGATAATGGGGTTTATGTAATTCCAGCTTTGCCTAACAGAACCCTTTTGCCCAACGGGAGATAAGTCTGCCCAACAGAACGCGGACTATTGACACCATCACTGCCCGGGCGTATCGTTCCCGCGTTCCCTGACGCTCACGGCCCCTCGACCTCAACCGCTCTCGGCTACTCACAACGAAGGAGAACATCATGCTGAAACGACTCACGCGCAAACTCTTCACCCTGTCCGTACTCTGCGCGGCCCTCGCGACCGTTTCGTCCGCCCCCGCGTCGTCTGCCTATGCCTTTCAGGATTGTTTTGGTACTTGCGACTCGAATTACGGGGGGTGTGGCGCTTGCTGTGTATACGACCCGCCCGGGACGGATTGCTATAGCTGCCCCAACTACTGTTCCGGGTACGCGTCGTGTGCGACAGGGTGCTTCGGCAGCAATACGTGGGGGGGAGGCTGCCGTAACCAGACCCAATGCCAGAACTGGTCCGGGCGGCTCTATTCGGACTGCATGATGAACAACTTGGGAGGGCACTGTCTGAACCCCGACGGCACGGTCAACGCGAGCTGTTGCTATAACGAGTCTGTGCAGGAGTTTTTCGGGTGTTGCTACCCGTGAATACTCCCGCGCCTTCCAAGGGGCGCTTATAGTGTCGCGCCTCGTAGCGGCCCGCCCCCGCCGCCGGGGGCTGCGGCTGCGGAAGGGCCGCCGTGTTCGCGGGGGCGCGAGACGGTAGCCTTATCTCTTGCCCCACCAGAACAGATATCTTGCCCAACAGAACGTGTGGAAAATCCTTCCGTTGGGCAAAGCCGTTGTAGGAATAGCATCCGGCACGAGCCCGCGTGTCCCCTACCAAGACTGCCGATCTGTCGCGCATGAGACCGCACCGGTGTCGTTGCTGCCGAAGTCCCTCGTCCGATCAAAGAGCCGGGGCGCGATCAGTCAGAGCCGACTGCGACGGCGTCACCCGCACGCATGGCCTTCATCGTTCCTGACTCCCACTCGTGCCCGGTGATGTCTCATCCTCATCTCACGTCGCGGTGAGCTTTGTTACCGGGATAGCGGCCAAGAGTTTGTATTGACACCCGCCCGGCGTGGGTATATATATCGGGCTTCCCCCGAACGCATCGGCATCCACCGGCAGCTTCACGCTGGCCTCACGCCAGCCTCAGGAGATAAGGTATGCAGCCTCCTCAAGCTGTGACGCCGCCCCGCCCGCGAAGCGAGACGATAGCGCCCCGCGCGAGGCCCGCGCCCCACGCGCCTCGCCGTCTCGAAAACGCCGCGCCCACCCCACAGCCCCTTTCACAACCTCCGGGAGAAGGCCATGCGGGAATCCCTGTTTAAGAAGACCGAGATCGTCGCCAACATCGCGATCATCGCCGTCGCGCTCCTGCTGGGCGTGGTACTCGTCAAAAGATTTCTGCTGACCGGCGACGATGCGGACGCCGCGCGCCGCGCCGACCCGCGGGTGGCCGCCGGGACGAAGGTCTCGCTGCCGGGAACCGACTGGTCGCGGAACGGGCGGACGCTGCTGCTCGTGCTGTCGAGCGACTGCCGCTTCTGCACGGAGAGCGCGCCTTTCTACCAGCGGCTCGCGCGCGAGACGGCGGGGCGCGCAGACCTGCGCGTGATGGCCGTGCTGCCGCAGGAGGTCGGCGCCGGCCGCGAGTATCTGCAACGGCTGAACGTGCCTATCGAAGACGTGAGACAGGCATCGACGTCGGCCGTGGGCGCGAGGGTCACGCCCACGCTGATCCTGATCGACGGGGCGGGCGTGGTCACACACTCTTGGGTCGGCAAACTCGCGTCCGCCCAGGAGTCGGAGGTGTTCGAGCGGCTCTTAAACGCGCGCGCCGATGGGCGGTCGGGACGCGAAGCGGGCGACGGCGCGTCCCTGTCACTGTGGCCCTTGCCGCGCCTGTCGCCGGTTCAGAGTGCGTACGTGTCGCCGCGAAGGCTCGCGGCGAAAGGGGCCGGGCGGGGCGCGCGCGTGAGGCCGACGTTCCTTAGCCCGCGCAGGGGTCTGAGAACTGAGAAAGGGAGGCATCGAGATGAGGACGGAAATGCGTAGACTCGTGAAGAGATTTCTGATGCTCGGCGTGCTCGCGGTCGCGCTGGTGTTCGCCGGCTCCGATCTCGCGGGCGGGACGTCTGTGGCCGCGCCGTGTTGCAGCTCGTGCGATCCGACCTACGAGAGTTGCATCGCCAGCTGCGGCGGCAACCCGACCTGCGAGACTAACTGCCAGAACAGGCTCTTCAGTTGCTACCGCTGGTGCTCGTTCTCCTGCTAGGGCGCGCACGGGGACGAAAGTCCGAAACGTGCGGCGCGGGTGCGGGAGTCGTGACTCCCGCACCCGCGCCGCACGTTTCGCGGGCGAGGTGGCTATCACTTAACACCCCGCCCCCGCACCGACGTTTCGCGCTCCGGAGGGCGGCCCTCCGGAGCGGCGGGATCATATTCATTCACCCCGCCCCGGTCAAAGCGCCTCCCGAATCGACGCGGGCGAGGCGCGTCAGGAAACTTCGCGCGAGCAGGCGGGCTGGCATCGACGCGGGCCGACGCCCGGGCGCGCGCCCACAATCATTCTTGCTCGGGCGGCTGTTAAATATGAGCCTCAGGGGGGAGTCCCCTTACGCCGCATCATCTCCCCCGAAATGATGACCGGTACGCCCTCGCCGCGCGGACTGGCGGCGGCGCATATCATCAAGAATATCCCTGATCCCGGGGTCAGGCGCGGTGGCCTCTCGCCTTCCGGCGGGCGAGGGGACTAATCTCAGGACGCCTCTCGCCCCTCTGGCCTCACCCGCCCCGTCTCCGCCCGCCGCCAGCACGGCCTCGACCGCCCGCTCGCACTCCCCGGTCGGCCTCTCCGACTTCGGCGTCCGCTTCGAGTAAAGCGGCCGCAGGTCGAGCCCGTGCTCCAGCAGCCCCTGGATAAACTGATGATTGCCGGGCGTGGAGGCGGGGCCGTAGTTCCCGTAGTAGAACCAGAGCCGCTCGAGCCGCTCGCGCTGGCCGTCGGTGAGGGCTACTGGCGTGGCCTTCCTTCTCTTAGCCATCAGACTTGCAACGACTCCTCCCTCTGTAGTCACGGTGCGAAGAATAACTCGAAAAGTTTATTTTAAGTTACACGCCGGGGATAACGTCGTTTTAACCCGTGTCTTTCAACTGGGGAAGTTTAATCGATCCTTAGAGGTCTAATTCCCCGCAGCTTGCTGCGGAACTATACTGTGCGAATGAGCGACCTCATTCGCAAGGAACACAACGTCAGCCTGCTGCTCTACCACATCGTCTGCCCCGCGAAGTACCGGCGGGCGGTGTTCACTCCGGCGGTAGACGAGAAGCTCAAAGAGGTCTGCGAGGAGATCGCCCTGCGCTAAGAGATCGTGTTCTTGGAGATCGGGGCCGACCGCGACCACGTGCATTTCCTAGTGCAGAGCGTCCCGACCTACAGCCCGAAGAAGATCGTGCAGACGATCAAGAGCATCACGGCCAGAGAGATCTTCCGCCAGCTGCCGGAGGTCAAGCGGCAGTTGTGGGGCGGCGAGTTCTGGTCGGACGGGTACTTCATCAGCACGGTCGGCGCGCACGGCAGCGAGGAGATGATCAAGCGGTACATCAAAGAGCAGGGCAAGTCGGGTGGCACCGCTCAACTCGCGCTATTTTGATACCGCGCAGCTTGCTGCGCGCGAGATTCATTTCGTCAATTTCTACGTCTACAAAATTTATTTTCCAGACTCGTGATCAAGCGATAAAGGGTTGTAATCCTAGTGTTTAGCTATCCGTTAGAAGTGACCGTTCCGAGGCAAGCGGAGTATGGACTTGCGCTTGATCGGCTGTGGTTGGCACCCCCGATGCCCTGTCCGAGAGCCGAGTGGCACCGCACAGCCGGCGAGAATGCTGGCCGATGTGGGTCATACGTGCCCTGACAGCCATGTCCGTCAGGGACGGATGGTTTCCGTTGGGGACGGCCTATTCGGACGGGGCAATGGCTTTCCGGGGATTAAGCACACTTAGGTCGGGAAGACTCGGCGGCATAGGGCTGCTGAGTTCAGCCTCTTTAATAGCGCGCGAACAATGCCAAGCATTGTTCGCGCGCGGCGGAGTTATCGGACGGGGGTGTGCTGCTTCCTTCGGAGCATCGTTAATTCGTGTTGCCGCTCAGACGACAGGCGCTGACGCGGTGAGAAAATTCCTGTTGCTCGGTCGTCTGATAATTAGCACGCCCTCTCGGGTCATCCGCATATTTGGTGCTTTTTCAGCGGTCAACGGTAGACTCCGCCGATGCATCCGGCGCACCTCCTGGCTGACCCCGAAGCGATCCGCTTAGAGAAGATCGTCCAGCACGACAGCTCTTTGACACCGGTCGTCAC
>DATCVD010000869.1:0-3896 GCA_036567125.1 Pyrinomonadaceae bacterium
GCCCCCCCGCCCGTCAAGCCTGCTGGAAGAAGTCCTGCGCGCTCACGCGCTCCGCGCCCGGCCCCGGCTCGACGCGCGCGTAGGAGCCGTCCTCGCGGAGCACGCGCGCCTTCACGTTGTCGCGCAGGTACGTGTCGAGCACGGTCTCCTTCAGATACTTCCTCAAGTTGGCGTCCCTGACCGGCACGGCGACCTCGACGCGGCGGTTGAGGTTGCGGTACATCCAGTCGGCGCTGCCGATGAAGACCTCTTCGCTGCCGTCGTTGGCGAAGTAGAAGATGCGGCTGTGTTCGAGGAAGCGCCCCACCACGCTCACGACGCGGACGTTCTCCGACAGGCCCGCCACCCCCGGCCGGAGCATGCAGACGCCGCGCACGAGCAGATCGATCTTCACGCCGGCCTGCGCGGCCTCGTAGAGCGCGTTGATGAGCGCGACGTCCGTCAGGCTGTTGCACTTGGCGATGATGCGCGCGGGCCGGCCGGCGCGGGCGTGCGCGGCCTCGCGCCCGATCATCTCGGTCATGCGCTCGCGCAGGTTGACGGGCGCGACGAGCAGCGAGTCGTACTTCCCGTAGCTCGAATAGCCGGTCAGGTAGTTGAAGACGTTCGTGGCGTCCTCGCCGATCTGCTCGTCGGCGGTGAAGAGGCCGATGTCGGTGTAGAGGCGCGAGGTCGTCGGGTTGTAGTTGCCGGTGGCGACGTGGACGTAGCGCCGCAGCTCGCCGCCCTCGCGCCGCACGACGAGCGCCAGCTTCGAGTGGGTCTTGAGCCCCACCATGCCGTAAACGACGTGGACGCCGGCCTGCTCCAGCCGCCGCGCCCACTCGATGTTGTTCTCCTCGTCGAAGCGCGCCTTGAGTTCGACGAGCGCGGCCACCTGCTTGCCGGCCTCGCTGGCCTCCATCAGCGAGCGGATGACGGGCGAGTCCTTGCCCGTGCGGTACAGGCACATCTTGATGGCGAGCACGTCGGGGTCGGTGGCGGCCGCCTGAATGAAGTCGGTGACGGCGTTGTAGGACGTGAACGGGTGGTGGAGGAGCACGTCCTGCCGCCGGACGACCTCGAAGACCGACGGGCCGCGCCGGAGCACCTTCGGGACGGCGGCCTGTAGCGGCCGGTCTTTGAGATCGGGGCGGTTCAGCCCGTAGAGCTGCATCAGGTCGGGGATGTTGACGGGGCCGTCGACGACGTACACGTCGTCCGCGCCGAGGTCGAGCGAGTCGGTCAAAAACTCGACCATCTCGGCCGGCATCCGGGGCGAGACTTCGAGGCGCACGGCCGCGCCGAAGCGGCGGCGGCGCAGGTGCTGCTTCATCGTCGAGAGCAGGTCGCCGGCCTCGTCCTCCCTGATCTCGAAGTCGGCGTCACGCGTCACGCGGAACAGGTTGGGCCGGCTGCACCGCATCCCCGGGAACAGCGCCTCAAGGTTGGTCGAGATGACGCTGCCGAGGAAGGTGAAGCGCGTGCCCGACGGGCCGAGGGGGACGAGGCGCGAGATCGCCGGCGGCAGCTTGATGCGCGCGAAGCGCCGGCCCTGCACGGGCGACGCCGCGCCGCGGCCGTCGCCCGCGTCGGCCGCCGGCTCGACCATCAGGGCGAGGTTCAGGCTCAGGTTCGAGATGTAGGGGAACGGGTGGCCGGGATCGACCGCCTGCGGCGTCAGGACGGGGAAGACTTTTTTCAGGAAGTAGTCGTCGGCCTCGCGCCGCTCGCGCTTGCTCAGCTCCGTGTAGGGGACGATCTGGATGCCGTGCCCGGCGAGTTTCGGCAGCACGTCCTCGCGCAGGCAGCGCATCTGCTCGGCCAGCATGGGCCGCAGCCGCGCGCCGATCTCGGCCAACTGCTCGGCCGGCGTCAGCCCGTCGGGCGACGGCTCCGTGACGCCCTCCTCGACCTCCTCCATCAGGCCGGAGACGCGCACCATGAAGAACTCGTCGAGGTTGGTCGAGAAGATCGAGAGGAACTTCAGGCGTTCGAGCAGCGGGTGCGTTTCGTCCAACGCCTCTTCGAGGACGCGGCGGTTGAATTCGAGCCAGCCCGTCTCGCGGTTGAAGAGCGGCGGCCGGCGGTCGGGGAGCGCGCCGGTCATTCTCTCTTCCGTCAGCTTTTCGTCGCGCAGGTCGCTCGGCGGCGGCGCTTCCTCGGCAACTCGTTTAGGCCCGGTCGTCATGCGAGTATTTTACGCTCACGCGCGGCCGGAAGGTTTTGCGGCCGCGCCGGTTTTTCGGTCTCAGTTTGAACGCGGTTTCAGGTGTCGGCCGGGAAGCTCACGCGCGGGAAGATTCCGGGGCGCGGAGCGTGCCACGCTGCCGCCAACTTATCACGGCGGCCCGCGCCGAGTGAAGGCCGGCCCGCGCCGGCCGGCCGCGCGGCGCACGGATTTAACATAAAGTTCAGACGCCGTTCGCGCCCGCCGCAAGTTTTCTCCGGCGGCGGCCCCCGGAACTTGTGATGGATTAGCACTCATAGTATTAACTTGGTATTAACTTGTCACGACGGGTTACGCGTAAACGCGAGGAGGAACGGGTCAGTGGCTGTCATCAAGCGCAAGACGAAGAAAGCGATCACGAAGCAGATCAACAAGCTGGTCAAGAAGCACGGCCCGGAGATCGCCATGAGCCTCGCGACGGGCCTCATCGGCACGGTCGTCGGGGCCGTCACCGCCAACCCGGACGAGAAGCCGAAGAGGGCGAAGGCCAAAGGCGGGCCGAAAGGCGGCGGCGAGAAGGACGACGGCGCGGGGAAGCCGGAGAAGAAGCGCGATAAGAAGTCGGAGAAGAAAGCGAAGAAGGGTTCGTAGCCGGCCCCGGCGCGAACCACTCGGGAGGGGATCATGGCGCAGGACAGCAGGGCGGCGGCGCGGCGCGCGCCCGCAGCGGACGCCGCCGAAGGCGCGGCGGACAAAGAGGCGCTTCAGGAGCGGATGGAGGAGGCGCGCGACTCCATCGCGCAGACGGTAACGGACATCCGCGACCGCGTGGTCGGGCAGTACGAGTCCGTCCGCGAGACGGTCGCCGACACGCTCGACTGGCGCGAGCAGTTCCGCGCGCACCCGGTCGCGTGGTGCGTCGGCGCGGTCGCGGTCGGCTACGTGCTGGGCAACAGCTTCGCCGCGGCGCTCCGCGGGGCGAAGGACGAGGACGCGCTGCTCGCGCAACTCGCCGCCATCGGCGACCGCTTCGGCGAAGAACTCAACCGCCGCGGCCTGAGCATCCTCGCCCCCGCCCTCACCGGCACCGTCCTCGTCCCCATCCTCGCCAGCAAGCTCAACGACCTCTTCGGCATCGACCTCACCGACCTCACCCGCCTGCTCTCCGACCCGCCCGCCGCGCGCCCGAAGAAGAAGGGCAAGAAGAACGGCGGCAAGAAGGGCGGCAAGAAGAACGGCGGCAAGGCGAAGAAGAACAAGCCCCCGCGCGCCGACGAAGCTCAGCCGCCCGGCCTTGAGTCCTGACCCTTGAAGACGCTGCTGCCATTCGTCGTCCCGCAGGCCGCAGCCGTGCCGCTCCGCACGACGGCGGCGGGGCGCGTCGAAGTCCTGCTCGTCACCTCGCGCAAAGGCAGGCGCTGGATCGTGCCGAAGGGCATGACGTGGTTCTTCGGCGACCCGCCGGCGACGGCGCGCCGGGAGGCTTACGAAGAGGCCGGCGTCGAGGGCGAGGTCGCGGGCGGGGCCGTCGGCTCCTACGAGTACCGCAAGCGCGGCGTCGCGTACCGGGTCACGGTTTACCTCCTGCGGGTCACGCGCGAGTACGACGACTGGCCGGAGCGTAAACTCCGCCGCCGCCGGTGGGCGAGCCGCCGTGACGCGCGCCGGCTCGTCAGACCGAAGGAGATGCGCGCGCTGATCGACGAGGCCATCGCGCGACTGCGCGAGACGGCGTGACGCCGCCGCG
>DATCVD010000870.1:0-3299 GCA_036567125.1 Pyrinomonadaceae bacterium
CCGCCGCCGCAGCAGCAGCGGCAGGGCCGCTCGTACGACACGGCCGCGCCCGCGAAGCGGCCGGAGACCTCCGCGCCGCAGGGCACGTCGCCCGTCGTCTTCGCCGACGCCACGGCCGAGGCGCGGCTCGACTTCCGTCACAGCGCGTCGCCCACCTCGCAGAAGTACCTGCCCGAAACGATGGGCGGCGGCGCGGCGCTGCTCGACTTCGACGCCGACGGCCGCCTCGACGTCTTCTTCACCAACGGCGCGCGCCTCGAAGACCCGATGCCGCGCGGCGCGCAGCCCGACAAGCGCGACCCGCGCTACTGGAACCGCCTCTTTCGTCAGAAGCCGGACGGGACTTTCGAAGACGTGACGGAGCGCGCCGGCGTGCGCGGCTCCGGCTACTCGATGGGCGCGGCCGCCGGCGACTACGACAACGACGGCGCGACCGATCTCTACGTCACCGCGCTCGGCGCGAACACGCTCTACCGCAACCGCGGCGACGGCACGTTCGAGGACGTGACGCGCAGGGCGAACGCCGCCGGCTCGGGCTGGTCGACGAGCGCCGGCTGGTTCGACTACGACGCGGACGGGCGGCTCGACCTCTTCGTCGCGCGCTACATGGACTGGGACTTCGAGCGCGGCGGCGCGTACGTCTGCGGCGACCCGCGGTTCCGCGCCTACTGCCACCCCGACAACTTCAAGGGCGCGCCGAACCTGCTCCTCCGGCAAAAACCCGACGGCACGTTCGAGGACGTGAGCGAGCGCGCCGGGGTTGCCGACCCCGCCGGCAAGGCCCTCGGCGTCGCCTTCGCGGACTTCGACGCCGACACGCGTCCGGACGTGTTCGTCGCCAACGACAGCGTCCGCCAGTCGCTCTACCGCAACCGCGGCGACGGCACGTTCGAGGACGTGGCGCTGCTCTCCGGCGCGGCGTACGACGAGAACGGCAAGACCTTCGCCGGCATGGGCGTGGACGCGGGCGACTACGACGGCGACGGGCTCGCGGACGTCGTTATCACCGCGCTCTCGAACGAGACCTACCCGCTCTACCGCAACGACGGCGAACTCAGTTTCACCTACGCCACGCAAGCCTCAGGCGTCGGCCAGATCACCCTGCTCTACTCCGGCTGGGGCACGGCCTTCCGCGACTTCGACTCGGACGGCCGCCGCGACATCTTCGTCGCGCAGGGCCACGTCCTCGACACCATCGAGCGGACGACGAGCTATCTCAAATACAAGCAGACGCCGCTGCTCATGTGGAACCGCGCGACGGCGAAGGGCGCGTCGTTCGTTGACGTGTCGGCCACGGCGGGCGCGCCCTTCCTCACGCCGCTCGCGGCGCGCGGCGCGGCCTTCGGCGACATCGACAACGACGGCGACACGGACGTCGTCCTCGCGCAGACGGACGGCCCGGCCCTGCTCCTCCGCAACGGCGGCACGAAAAACCACTGGCTCGGCCTCGCGCTCACCGGCGCGCGCTCCAACCGCTCTGCCCTCGGCGCGCGCGTCGTCGTGACAGATTCAGACGGCCGCCGGCAGACCTTCGACGTGACGACCGCCGGCAGCTACCTCTCGTCGCACGACCCGCGCGTGCTCGTCGGCCTCGGCGCGGCGGCGGCCGTCAAGTCAATCGAGATTCGCTGGCCGAGCGGCCGGCGGCAGACGATCCCGAACCCGCAGGTCGACAGGTACCTGACGGTGAAAGAGCCGTGAGCGCCGGGGACGACGATGAACGCCGGGCGACGAGCGATGAACCGAAGACAAGCTGCTTTCAGTCCCGCGTCCCGCGTTCCGCCTTCGTCGTTTCCTTTGACAGCCTCCGAGCCGGCTCGTTATCTTGACCCGTCTCCCGCGGCCGCCACGCCTTGAAGTCAGCCAGCTACGTGAACGCGATGATCAAACAGCCCGGCCGCCGCCGGCTCGCCGCCCTCCTGTCGTCGCTACTGCTCGGCGCGTCGCTCCCGCTCGCGGCGCAGCAGCCGTCGGGCATGGGCGCGGTCTCGACCGGCGAGGCGCGCACCTACGCGACGAAGCGCACCGTCAACGTCACCGACCCGAAAGCGCCCGTCGTCTTCGAGGACGTGACGGCCGGAACGGCGCTCGCCGCCTTCCGCCACCGCGCCGGCTCGACGGCGAAGGACTACATCGTCGAGACGCCTTCGGGCGGCGTCGCCGTGCTCGACTACGACTCGGACGGCCGCCCCGACATCTACCTGCTCAACGGCTCGACCTTCGCCGCCGCGCGTGGCGCGGAGCGGCCGCCGCGCGCCGCGCTCTACCGCAACCTCGGCGGCTGGAAGTTCGAGGACGTGACGGAGAGGGCCGGCGTCGGCAACGAGCGCTGGGGCATGGGCGCGGCCGCCGGCGACTACGACAACGACGGCGACCCCGACCTCTTCGTCGGCAACTACGGGGTGTCGCGCCTCTACCGCAACAACGGCGACGGCACGTTCACGGACGTGGCCGAAAAGCTCGGCGTCGCGCGCCGGGGCTGGTCGACCGGCGCGACCTTCGGCGACTACGACCGCGACGGGCGACTAGACCTCTTCGTGCCCGGCTACCTCGACTTCGATCTCGACCGGCTGCCGCCGAGTCCCGCGAACGCGGGCCGGCCCGGAGGCGTCTCGCAGAATTTCTGCCAGTTCCGCGGCGTCCCCGTCATGTGCGGCCCGCGCGGCCTCAAGGGCGAGGGCGACACGCTCTACCGCCAAAAGGCGGACGGCACGTTCGAGGACGCGAGCGCGCGGGCGGGCGTGGCGGACGCCGAAGGCTACTACGGCTTCTCGTCGGCCTTCGTCCGCGCCGACGACGACGATCTGCTCGACCTCGTCGTCATCAACGACTCGACGCCCAACCGCCTGTACGTCAACAAAGGAGACGGCACGTTCCGCGAGGTGGGCTACGAGTCGGGGCTCGCGCTGAACGAGAACGGGCGCGAGCAGGCCGGCATGGGGCTGGCCGTCGGCGACTACGACAACGACGGCCGCGTCGACTTCTACGTCACCAACTTCTCCGACGACTCGAACACGCTGCGCCGCAACGACGGCGACGGTAACTTCACGGACGTGACCTTCCCCGCCGGCCACGGCGAGCCGACCATCCCGTTCCTCGGCTGGGGCACGTCGTTTCTGGATTTCGACAACGACGGCTGGAAGGACTTGTTCGTCGCCAACGGCCACGTCTACCCGTCGGTCGATCAGTACCAGTGGGGCACGACGTGGGCGCAGCAGCCGCTCCTGTTCCGCAACGTCCGCAGCGCGCGCGCCGCGCGGGGCGACGAGCGCGAGCGGTTCTTCGAGCGCGTCGCCGCC
>DATCVD010000871.1:0-3414 GCA_036567125.1 Pyrinomonadaceae bacterium
AGCAGCAGCGCCACCCCGACGGCCGCGCGCCCGGCCACCAGCCACCAGAGCCGCTGCCGCGCGGCCGACTCCGACCCCGAACTCGTCTCGCCCGCGGGCATAGTGCGAATAGCCTAGCACAACCGCCGCGCCGCGTTAGAAAATAGTCGCCCGCACGCGGCGCGGCGGGCCGCCGCCGGTCTTCGGTGGACGAATCCGGAATGTGCGGCTAATATCCTCCCGCCTTCGTAGGCTGGCCCAAAGTCATGCGCGAAAGACTTATAAAATCCCGGCTGATAGTCTTTTGCTGCCTTCTATCAGCCGCCGTAATCTCCGCCGGCGGATACCCTCACGCGGCCGCCAAACCCGACGCCGCGCAGTTTGAAACGCGCTGCGGCTGGTTCGACAACCCTACGCCCGCGAACGTTTCGCTCTACGACCGCGAAGGCCAGTGGGTCATCGGGTCGCAGGGCGGTCACCAACTCGAAGACCTGTGGGAGCGGCCCAAGTTCACGCCGCGGCAGTGGGTCGCGACGAACGGCCATTACGGCTACGGGTGCGCGTGCCTGCGGCTCCGAGTCGATAAGGAGACGGGCCGGGTCTTGGAGGCGCGCGCCGGGCGGGCGCGGCCGCTGACGGTCTGCCGCCGCGACCGCGCGCTGAAGAGATGGAAGCGCCTGTTTAAGTGACGCCCGGAGAGGCGGGCCTCGCGGCGCCGCGCGGCCCGGCTGCGCACGCCTCTACGATTGAAGCTCATGGGAAAGCCCCGCACGGTCAAACAACTCGTCAGGCATCTGGGCTATCAGGCGCGGCGGGCGTCGCTGCCGCTCAGGCGCACGGGCTTCTCGTCGTTCGGCGAGGAGGAGTTGTTGGAGGGGCTCGTCGCGGAGCTGCTGCCCCGCGGGAGCCGGACGGCCGTCGACATCGGCGCGGGCGACGGCCGGACGGGATCGAACACGCTCGCGCTCTTTAAAAGCGGCTGGCGGGGCGTGGGCGTCGAGTGGGACGCGCGGAAGTTCGCGAAGCTGGCGAACGTCTACGAACGCCTGCCGGACGTGTCGGCGTGCCGGCTGCGGGTGACGCCGGGGAACGTCGTCGCGCTGTTAGAAGCCTACGGGGTCGAGCGAGACTTCGGCGTGCTCAGCGTGGACATCGACAGCTACGACTACTGGGTGCTCGACGCCGTGCTCCGGCGCTTCAGGCCCGGCATCGTCGTCACCGAGATCAACGAGAAGATTCCGCCGCCCATCGCCTTCCGCGTCAACTACGACCCGGACTTCCGCCCCCGGCACCACTTCTTCGGCTACAGCATCGCGTGCCTCGAAGAACTCTGCGCGCGCCGCGGCTACGCGCTCGTCGAACTCGAATACAACAACGCCTTCCTCGCGCCCGCCGAACTGGCCGGCGCGCGCTCGCTCCCCGTCGAGGCGGCGTACCGCCGCGGCTACCTTGAGCGGCCGGACAGGCACGAGAAGTTCCACCGCAACGAGAACATGGAGGCGCTGCACGCGCTCAGCCCCGAAGAGGGCGTGCGCTTCATACGCCAGTTCTTCTCCGATCTGTCGGGCAGGTACGAACTCGGTCTGGCGGGCGGGGCGGGGCGCGACGTTCAACCCGACGCGGCCGAGCGGCAGGCCGCGGCCGACCGGCGCTCGCCCAGCTTCTCGCTGCCGAACACGGCGCGCGGACGCTAAGCGGGAACGGTGAGCTGAAGCGGAGTTCAGAAGCCGGAAGCCGGAATGAAGAACGGGCTGACCGTCCTCATTCCGGCTTCCGGCTTCCGACTTCTAACTTCTTCAGTTCACCGTCCCTTTACGACCCGGAGACGGTGAACGTGGCCGACTTCTCATCCTTCTTCTCGCCGCCTTCGTTGAGCATGTGCACGTCAACCTTGTAGCGGCCCGGCGGCCAGCTCCCGGCCGGCGGCGTGAAGGTGAAGGTGGCCGTGCCGGAGCCGGGCAGCTCCACCGTCGTCTCGCCGCCGGGGAGCGGGCCGGCGTCCAACCCCTCGACCTGCTCGGCCGAGAGGATGCCCTTCACCTTGAGCTTGTCCGGGGCGTTCGAGATCACGGCCACGGCGTAGATCGTGTCGGGCGCGGCGAAGCTGCTCGCCTCTGTGGCCGCGGCCTTGTCCTTGCCGAGCTTGAGGCTGCTGATGTTGGCCGTCGACGCGCTGAAGCTGCAGGCGAGGGCGGTGACTAGCAGAACTCCCAGACCGAGCGCGAAATCCCACCTCTTCGTCCTCATCTTAATCTTCTCTCCTTCGTCTTGATGGGGGTCGTCAAAACTTGATGACGCGGGCCATTAAAATCGGCGCGCACATATTGAAGGAGAGACGCGCGATTAAGCAAGGACGAGGTTCGCGGCCGTTAACGCTCTTCGGGGCCGCCGGGCGCGGGCGGCGGCGCGGCGAAGAAGCGCCGCCGCCCGGACTCTATCTCGCGCGCGCCGCCGCGGCCGTCACCGGTCGTCGCTGAGGTCGCGCGGCGGCTGGGCCTCCAGGAAGACGGGCTGCCGATTCTGCGAAGGGGCCGACAGCCCGCGCTGCGACTCGCGCGACTGCCGCGAATCTTCGTCGCCGTACACCCCGCGCTCGTGCTCCTCGACGACGCGGTTGAACTCCTCTTTCCTCTCCGCGCCCATGCGTATCAAGTCGCCGGTTCGCTCGATCCGCCTGCGGGCGTCGTTGCCGCCCCGGCGGTCGCTCAGCGACGGCGGCCCGCTCCGTTTGCGCGGCTTCTCGTCGTCCTTAGACTTCTCCGCCGCTTCGGCGAACCGGGCCTCTCGTGCCGCGTTCTCCCTCGTACTGTGCCAGAGGCCGGACAATCCCATGGCGAGGAGGACGAAGGCGATCAGCCACCCAAACGGCAAGCCCCCGCGGGACTGCTCTTTGTGCGGCGGTTTCGCGTAAGCGTTGGACGACGGTCGCGCCTGCGCGCCGGCGCGCAGCACGAATCCGCAACAGCGGCACTCGGACGCGTCGGGCGGGTTGACGAGGCCGCAGCCGGGACACTTTCCCTGCCTGTTACTCATGACGAGGTCTTCCTTTGTTTTGGTGTGAAGTCGGGAGCGCGGGCCGAGTCGGCGGCCGGCGGCCTTTCGGGCCTGTAAGTTCGGGGTCGCGAGCGGGGCGGCGGCCGGGATGCCCGGCCGGCAGGTGAGGCAGATTTAATCTAACACCGGCCGAGCGGCCGCGTAAACACGAATTTTAGCGGCCGGGTTCCGGCGGCCCGGTAGCGGCGGCCGACTGCCTTGACGACGACGGCGACTCACTTCGCGCCCTTGCCCTCGGTGATCGTCACGACGCGGTCGACGGCGGCGACGCCGACCGTCTCGGTCGCGCCGCCCGGCCAACGGATTTCGAGCTTGTCGATCTTGGCCGCCGCGCCGAGGCCGGCGTGCAGGCGCGCGTCGTTCTGCGAGGCGTAGCCCGCG
>DATCVD010000872.1:0-3174 GCA_036567125.1 Pyrinomonadaceae bacterium
CCTGTTCCAGCAGCGGCAGTTCGCGGAGGCCGCGCGCGTCGCCAAGGCCGCGGCCGCCGCCAACCCGTCGGACAGCGAGGCGTGGAAGATCGCTGGCTTCGCCGAGTTCGGCCTCAAGCAGTACGCCGAGGCCGCCGCCGACTTGCAGCGCGCGCTCGACCTCCAGCGCGCGGCCGGCGCGGAAGACGCCAACACGGCCGACGCGCTCGGCAAGTCTTACGCGCTCGCCGAGCAGTACGACCGCGCGCTCCCGCTGCTCGTCGCCGCGACGACGCGCGCGAACGCCAAGCCCGACGCCGAGGCGTACTACTACCGCGGCCTCTCCGAGTACCGCACGAAGAAGACGGACGACGCCGTGCGGTCGTTTGAGGCGGCCGTCAAAGCCGATCCCAAGAACGCCGTCTCGCTCTTCTACCTCGGCCGCATCGCCTACGAGCGTGGGCAGGCCGACGCCGCCGTCTCCGCCCTGAACCGCGCCACGGCCGCCGACCCGCGCTTCACCGAGGGCTGGCGTTTGCTCACGGTCGCCTACCTGCTGCGCGCCGGGCAGGCCGGCGGCTCAGGCCCGAAGGCGTCGGCCGACTACCTGAGCGCCGTGCGGACGAGCGACGCGCTGATCAAGCTGAGCGCCGACGAGTCCGCGATGACCCTGAGCGGGCAGGCGCTCATCGGCGCGCAGCAGTTCGCGCGCGCGGCCGCCGTGCTGGAGCGCGCCGCCGCCAACCCGAACGCGCAAGGCTCGACCCTCTACCTGCTCGGCGTCGCCCACTCGCGCGCGAAGAATTTCCCGCGCGCCGTCGCCGCGTTGGAGCGCGCCGCGTCGAAGTCGCCCGAAGACGCGAACATTTATCGCGAACTCGGCTACGCCCACGAAGTCTCCAAGCAGTACGCCAAGGCGCTCGCCGCCTACGAGCGCGGCGCGGAACTCGCGCCCAACGAGGCCGACCTCAAGGAGTCGGCCGAGCGCGTCCGGCCGTTCGCGAAATAGAGAAGCTGTTAGCCGTTAGCCGTTAGCCGTTAGCAAAGCGGAAGGCGGGAGCCAGTCAACTAACTGACTGCCTCCCGCCTTCTGCTTTTCCCGAAAGCTAAGAGCTAACGTCTAACAGCTAACAGCTACTCGTCACTTTCCGCTTGAATCCGCGCGTGGCGAGGCGTAGCATTCGCGCCATGAACAAAACGGTTTCTGGACGGGCACGGGGGAGCTTCGCGGCCGCGGCGCTCGCGTCGTTGCTGATTGCCTTCGCGGTCGCGTCGGTCGCGCCGCCGGCGCGCGCGGCGGCGTGGAGCGGGATCGAGCCGCTGAAGTCGCGGCGCTCGGACGTGGAGCGGGTGCTGGGCAAGCCGGTCGAAGACAAGCCGGGGCAGACGGGGACGCTCAAGTTCAAGGTGGCCGGCGGGACGGCGACGGTCGCCTTCATCGACGCGCGCTTCGTCACGGCCCACAAGCTCGCGCCCGCGCTCGAAGGCACGGTCAGGCAGATCGTCTTGCAGCACGACTCGTCGTCGGAGACGCCGGAGTCGATGAAGCTCACGAACAACGGGAGCTTCGAGCGCGAGACGCGCGGCCAAGTCACGGTCTTCCGCAACTCGCGCGACGGGCTGGGCTACACCTTCGTCGGCGGCCGCCTCCGCACCTCCTACTACACCGCCGCCTCGGCCCAACTCGCCCGCTCGCAAACGAAGTGATTCGATAGCTGTTGGCTGTTAGCCGCTAGCCGTTAGACGGAAAAAGTCAGCTAGCAGCTTCCGCCTCGTCTTCGGTTTTTGTTCCGCCGGCAGCTAAGGGCTAGCGGCTTCCCGATGCTCTATCGTCAACGCCTGATCGCGGAGCTGGACAAGTGCCGCGGCGAGTTCGTCGAGTTCGGCCGCGAGTGGGCGGCCGAGGCGGCGGACTACGCCGCGCGGCTCTCCGCGTTGGGGGGGCGCGGGGTCGAGGAGATCAGACGCGCGGCGGAAGCGAATCTGGCGGAGCTGGGCGCGCGCGCGTTCGGGGCGCTGCCCGCCGCTGAATTCGAGCGCGAGGGGCGCTTCGTTCTGCCGTTCGGGAAGGCTTGGCGCACGCACGAGGAGTCGCGCGCGTGGGCCGTGGACGCGCTCTTGGATCGCGCGACGTTCGCGGCCGACGGGAGCCAGATTCTGCCCGGCAGGGAGGTCTCGATGCCGGTGGCGGCCGTGCAGGTCGCGTGGTTCGAGAACCCGCACGCGCGCGACGGCGCGGGCTACCGCAAGGAGTGGGACTTCCGGTTGGTGACGCCGAAGGAACTCTCCGAGACGGACGCCGGGCCGGCGACCGCGACCGACCTCGTCTCGCTCCACCGCTTCGAGCTTGAACTCAAGGCCGTGCGCGCCTTCCTCGAAAGGCGCGCGGGCTGGCGCGCGCGCGGCGAGCGCGTGCCCGTCGCCTTCTTCGACGGCACGCTGCTGCTCTCGACGGCGCGGCTGCGCGGCGAATCGCTGAACGTTCCGGGCGGCTACGTCAAGTCGCTCGCCGACACCGTCAAGCTTTCGCGCGAGACGGAAGTGCCCGTCGTCGGCTACATCGATCAGTCGTACGCGCGCGACCTCGTCCGCCTGCTCGACGTGCTCGCGCGGAGGGAGCGGGGCGCGCCCGTCGTCTTCGACGCGCAAATCTTCTCGGCCGCGACGCGGGAAGACTCCGCGCCGCTCTTCTCGAACTGGGGCGACCGCACGGTCTTCTGCCGCTGCTTCCGCGAGGGCCTGCCCGCGGACTTCCGCGACGAGGCCGGCGAGCCGCTCGTCGGCTTCGTCTATTTGCAGACGGCCGCGCCCGGCGGCACGCCCGCGCGCCTCGACATCCCGGCGTGGGTCGGCCAAGACGCGGCGCTCCTCGAAGACGTGATCGACGCGGTGCGCGCCGAGTGCGTCGTCGGCAACGGCTACCCTTACGCGCTCGAAACCGCCGACGAGGCGGCGGTCATCACGGCGCGCGACCGCGAGCAGTTCCTGCGCGCCGTGCAGGACTTCGCGGAGGCGAACCGACTCGCCTTCCGCGTCTCGCGCAAAGCGATCAGCAAGATTCACCGCCGCTAAGGCCGCGCGCCGGTTACGCGCCGCGACTTCTCATCAACCCCGATGAGCCACAGAGACGAACAGCAGGCACAAGCGCCGGAAGAGCGCGACCGCGCCGCGGGCGCGGCGGCCGCGCGCCACGCC